>JAGBLL010000065.1 GCA_017635465.1 Bacilli bacterium | reverse complement strand
ATCATCTATTAAAGCCTCGGTGGTCTTTTTACTTTCCTCGATTTGCTTTGCTCTTGTCTTTGTTTGTTCTCAACTGTTAATTAATTCGATGTTATCTAAAATAGTAGCCTCATCTGCGTCGGATAATTTTCTCAAGACATCATCTTCTTTGTTAATAAGTTCTGCTTCTAATTCATTAATTTCGGTTACATATTTTCTAATGGATTCTTCTAATTCAGGTTGTTCTATATTGACTACCATTGCTAATAATTGATCTTCTAAACCTTTTTCTGTGACAATGAAGTTGATTAAAGTACATTGAGCAACAATTTCTGGTTTGTAATGTGGATTTGATATTTTAGTAAGGAAGAATATATTAGTCTTTGGATTAAATACATAATCATTACTTCCAACACGAATTTGCGCTTTTCCTTTATCTTTATTTGTTGTTTGTTTTCCCATAATAGGAGCTAATAAAGGATCGATTTCTTGGTCAACATCTTCTATAATGATATCTTCTCCGGTACTAATAGCTTCACCGATTATTTGATCCCATTTTGGTTGCTTATATTGAACTAAAGTCTTTTTATTTTGTCTATTTTTAAGCCAAGCAATTGCTTGCATTTGCGGGTCGATAATTAAAGGATATCTTGTGCATTGAGTTATAATTACGGCATTCTCTGTTGAGAAAGGATCTGAAGGTAAACCTTCTGCTTTCATTTTAAGTATATCAGCTTCAGTGGTTAAAGTGTGAACTATATCGATATTATCAGTTACCGCAATATCTTTTCCTACAATAATAGACTTCCATTTTTCGATTAATTTTTCTCTAAAGAATGAATTAAATACACCAATATAAGATACAAACGAAGAACCTAATAAGCAATCACCTGCAATATTCTTCTGATCTGATTTTAATCTCTCGACTTCTTTTTTCCAACGTTCATTATTATCTGCTAATAATCCTATGAATTTTTCCGCCGTGGCTAATTTGGCTAACAAACTATTTTGTTCCGCTTGTACCTTATCTAATTTGGCTTTTGAGTCATCATATTCTTTTTGTAATTTTCTTTGAGTTCCTGATACGATTTCTAATTTCTTTTCTAATTCTTCTTTTTTAGCCATTGCCGCTGAGGCTGTTGCTGCCGCTTGTTGAGACTTTTTCATAAGGGGATCGACTATATCATATAATTCTTTATATCTGACCAAGTTATGGAAATAACCAACTACACCTTTACATGCACCTGAGATCTTTTCCATCTCTTTTAAATCGGTATAAGGATGTTGTCTATACATTTTAACTTTCTCTAAAAATTCAGGAGTTATCCAATTTACATTATCTAAACGACCTATCATTTTTTGTTTAATTTGATCCGCACTTTGATTTAAGCATTTATTTTTAATATTTGGTAATTCTTTTTTAATATCATCTCCAGGTACTTTATCTTCTGGATTGAATATCAAATACATCAATTTAAATATTAAGAAGTTATTTCTTGAAGGATTATTAGGATTCTTGAATTTTTCTAAATCGTCCTTTTTAATATTTTCTGCATCGGCTTTAGCTGCTATTTTAGCTGGTTCGGCTTCAGCAAAGGCTTTATCAGCTTCCTCTTTTTCTTTTGCTGCTTGAGCTGAAGCTTCAATGGCTTCATTAGTTGCTTTTTCTACGATTTCTTTTTCTCCACTGATTTTTTTATTTTCGACTTCCAATCTCGCTAATACTTCACTTGTATTTTTCTTTTCTTATTCGACTATTACTGTTTTTGCTTCAATTTCTTTTTTAAGCCCAGCTATAGATTCACTTGCATTTGCAACGACAGCTAAACCTTTTTCTAAACGTTGTATTTGAGCTATAATATCACCATCTTTTCTTCCGACTAATTCCTGGAAATATTTAACCAATTCTAAGAAGGATTTTGGAGTTGTATAATTATATCTTCTTTCACTTTTGAAGTAACTATCGTTGAATTCTTTAATGGATTTATGTAATTCGGAAGATATTTCTGCCAATTTTTGAACTAAAGTATCATTTTCACCGAATTGTTCCATTTCTTTTATTTGTCTCGCTGAGACAGCGGTTAAAGCAGTATCAGGCCATTCATGGAACCAATCGATGGAAGTTCCACTTAATATAGATGGGAATTTTCTTGCTCTTACTCTTAAAGTATCACCAACGGGAGACATACATAAAATAAAGTGAACGTTAATTTTAACTCTGTATATTAAATAATTGAATAAACCTTCCATAGTATAATCCGAAGCTGATTTAGTAAAGCCAAGATTTGGTGCACTTGATTTCAAGGATTTTACCATCCAACCTTCTAAGTCTTGTTTAGTTTCGAAGATTTCATCGACCCAATATGAACTCAAGAAGTTGTTAATATATACTAAGAAATATTCATCAATTATATGATTATCATTTATCAAGAAACAATAAGGAGTTTCCGCAGGTTTCAAGACAGATTTAAGCATAACGCCTCTTAAATCTAATAAGAAAGCTTCGTTGTTGTAATCAGTTCCGCTTAAGTTAGGTAAAGAAATATCGATTTCTTTAATAAAGCAAGCAAGTCTTGATAAAGATTGTTTACCAGAACCACCAACTCCTACAAGTAAAGCATGTGAACAAGGATTCGAAATAATTCTTGAAATACGACATATATCGCAAATAGCGTCATCGAATAATACTAACGGCAAATCTCCTTTTTCTTCGTTATATCTTTGTAAATACTCCGCAATTTCTTGTTTCAAAGCGTCATATGATTTATGTTGAATTAATATATTCGGATTATCATCTGAAATTTCTGCACCGAATGGTACAAAAATAAAAGGCTCGGCTAATTCCTCAGCTAAGTTTGGTGAATCATATTTGAAACTTGCTTTGAATTGATCTAATAAAACTCCGTTCCAAGTTTTAATATCTTCTGCGAATAATAATCTATCTTTGAAAACACGATTGCATTCGTGATACCATAATTTATAAATTTGTACGACATCTTTATAATTCGCTGAGGCGGTTCTTAAAACACCGTCAATAACACGACTTATTTCTCTCATGTTCCATTGATGATGGAATTTTGTTGCTGATGGGAAGAAACATTTATTTCCTTTTTTGACTTTGTCTAATATGACACAAGAAGCTTCAATAATATCATGAATTAATTTATCAATAATATCTTCTTGTTTATCTGTTCCCATGAATCTGAAATCTTTGAAATGATTCTTTAAGATGAAAGTATATATTTCGGAAATGTTGTCAGTATTTGGCTCAGTTGGTGCTAATAAAGTGAAATGTCTTTGTAATCTTAAATCAATATTGAAAGAACCAGCGGTTGGATTTTGACATCCAATGAATAAGACATCTTCAAGTATCTTTTTGAATTCTAAATCTTTTCTGTCATAATATTCTTTATAATCGATTACTTGTCTTAATAATTCGACGTGACTTTGAGTACCGAATTGATCTAATTGAGGCATGTTTAAGTCGTCTAAGAAATATATTAATTTAGTGTTACCTAAAGGACCGTATTTATTACTGAATCTTTGAGTTATTTGACCGTCGATGATATTTTGTAAAATAAATGAATTAGTGAAAGAGTTGAAGTTCACAGTGTAGTTTTTATAAGCATAACCTTGAATCTTGCATTGTTTAGCAAGTTCATCCATATAATTCTTCATGAAATATTTAACAATAGCTGTTTTACCTGTACCACTTCCACCAATGAATAAAACAGGTTTTTCTTCTAATAAAGTAATTTCTGTTATTTTGCAAAGACGTGTTACTTCAACATTAGGAATAATAATATCACTAAACAAATCAGTTTCTTCTAATACAGGTTCTTTTAATTGTTCTTTCCAGTTAACCCAAGTTAAATTAGCCTCATCGAAGAAATAATCAAAGCAGGTTCCTGCATCTGGGAATCTCAATTTATTCTTTGATTTGAGAGAACTATTAACATGATTATGCATTTCCTTCCTATTTTTAAGTCCTCCTCCGACTCCCCACATGAAACTAAAGAAGTATATAGCTTCAACAACTAAGGCTTTTCTTTCATCGTCCATATCGACGAATTTGGCGTCTAATTTATGTATTAAATTCTGGAAAATAGTACAAAAGCTTTGAAGTAAACCTATTTCTACCACGGGAGCGACGTATTCTCCTTTCCAATCTTTAACTTTATCAAAAGTATTCTTGAAAAATTCTTGTAAAACTCTTTTCGTTATTTGATGTCTTGGATCACTGAATTGATTCTTTACCCATTTATCAAAGAAGGGAGTTATACCAATATCTTTTTCGTTAATATATAAGACACCTCCTCTTGATACTGTGGCCAAAGTGGCGTTTCTTAAGTTAGAAACCTCGAATAATAAACGCATATATTCATCAAGAGGGAATCTATCACCATTAGTTAAAGTTAAAACTTTATTATCATCCATGACTGTATTAAGGGATTCTATCCAGTTAGGATCGATATCACCATCTAAAATAATCCACTTATTTCTTTGAGTTTCTTTATAAGGAGGATCATTTTTACACATTTTTTTCATTATGGAACTAAGAATACCATATTTCCACGCCTTTGTTTTATCCTCAACGTATCCGAATAATTCGTTACCTGTAATAGCTTTAGGTGATAATTTTTCATGTCCTGATTCTTCACCTAAGAATTTCATATTAGTATAAAATAGTGTTTTCCAAACTGATGTTTTTCCACTTCCAGGAGCTCCTAAAACGAAAAGACAATGTCTTACTTCCAAAGTTTCTTTTAATTGCCTAGTCTTTGTTGTGAATGAAGTATCTTTTTGTAATCCGACTTCAGGACATTCAGTAGCTTCGTCAATTTTAGCATTGATTTCTTGATTGATATCTTCTTCTTTCATTCCGCCTCCTTTGCCGTCTCCGTCTTTTCCTTCCTTGAAAAGATCTTGTAATAATCTTTCAAAGATGATTAAATCATCAGGGACAATTTTGGCTTTATTGAAATCGAATAAGGCTTTCATGATAATATAGAATTCATTCTTTGATTTATTCGCTGGTAATCTCTTAAGACCTCCTGCTTGTCTCAATAAAGATTTAATAGCTCTGAGACCCCAATCATAATGTTTTTGTTTAGATAAAAGATCTCTTGATAAAGTATATAAAGTAATAAACTTAGCAGCAATTGGTTTAGCATTTGAGAAACCTTCGGACATAAGCATGTTTTGGCAAATTTCTCTTAAGTCTGGGACAACCATAGCGCACGATCTAAATAAGGCTTTTAAGTTATCAGGTAATTCTGTTCTCCCTGCATAACCTGGATTCATTGTTATAAAGAATCCTACAGTATGCACTAAATTAATTTCGCTTCCTTCGAAAACAAAAGTATTAATACCTGCTCTCATTGCATCTAAAACCGATTTGACTTGGGTTGATACGACAGATAAGACTTCTATAGAAATACGATTGAATTCATCAAAGCATCCCCAGAAACCTGTTTGAGATAAACCTGAAAATATACGGGCTGTAGTTTCGATATCCATTTGCTCCGAACAATTATTGACAATAACTCCTAAACCTAAATTACGTCCAAGATCCTTTACTGTCTCTGTTTTACCAGTACCAGCAGGTCCTGCTGGAGCACCTCCTAAAATAAGGTTCAAAGATTGAGTTAAAGTAATATAGCATCTATCTGTTAACGGTGTGATAACTAAACGACCAGTATTACCGATATATTCAAAAGAGTAATATGTTTTAAAATCGCAAATTAAAATTTCGCAAGTTTTTTTCTCGTGAATATATTTAAATCTTAATTGTTTCTTCCAATTGAAATTTGAAGTATCAATCGCTGGTTTCATTTTCGAGAATCCTTCAACGACATCACGCGAGTGGACATCAATAGTAATAATAGTAATAACTTTAGTTCTCAAATCTTTACTCAAAGGTTCGTCTCTTACTCTATCAATTAAATGATTGATTCTTTTAACTGATAAATTATAATACTCTTTCAAAGCGCCATCATCTCCTCCTTCAGTTACTTCCAAAGCATGTTCGACTTCCTCAGTCCAAACTACTTGAGTTATTAATAAAGCTAATTGAGCCGGGTAAGGATTTAACCAAGTATGTCTGTCATCTTTTAATTTATCCGGATTTCCAGTGGCCGTATTGTAATTAACAGTTGAATAAGCCTCGACTAAAATTTCAGCTAAAGTATCCTTCATTTTTTGTTCGAATTCTCCTAAATAAACTTCGACTAAAGAGCCTTTGCAAACGAATTCTTCTTTGAATGTGACAACCTCGTTGTTATATGCGGATAACATTGCAGTAATTGTATCTGATTTATTCTTGGCATCTAATGGTTTCATTTCCCAGGCCTTTATACCATCAAAACAATCTTTTACGTTTTTGTTTATCAAGTTAGGATAATCTGCACTTGCAAGCATGTTTAATAAAGTATCGTTAGAAACGAAATAAAATCTTGGGAAGATTTTTTTCTTTGTTTCTAAATAGTTATCCAAAGCATTTTGACAAGTCGCGATACTTTCACTCATTTCATCAATTACTGCTTTCCTTTCTAAAGTACACACATCAATCATAGTATTATAATCATAAGCGTTTTTCATTTCTTCTCTGAATTTACTATCGAGTTCTTTAAATTGAGTATATTCATTTCTTAATTTATTCTGAATATCATCAGATTTAAGGAAAATAACCTCGAGTTTTTCCCAGTTCTTTTGGAATTTCAACCATTGTTTAATAACATCATTAACTGTTTTTAATTGTTCCATTTTTTGATTTATTTGTTCTCCCATTTTTTCGAAGTTCTCCAAAAATCCTTTCTTTTGTGACATTTGTATTAAAATATTCTGATCTTTTTCTAAGTTTTCGATGACAATATCCATTTGAGCATGATCGAATAAATAAAAGTCGTAAGTTTTTTTATTTAAATTATTAGACATTCTGAATTTCTCAGATTGCCAAGTTTTATCGATCTTATTATATTTAGCCTCTATTTTTTCTTGTTCTCCTGCGGTTGTCTTTTCATCCTCGACTGATTCTTTATAATTATAAATTTCCAATTTTAATAAGGAATCAAAACTGAAATCGGGGGAATCATAAGGAATTTGTTTTTTAATAATTTGATTCAAATGTCTCCAATGTCTTGGTTTTATTGCTTTATCTTTTAATAACATAATGCATTGAATAGTATCATCCATTTCAGTTGTTCTTTTCAATAATGAATTATAAGCAGGTACACCTGATTTTATTTCCTTTTTAACGTTTAATTTAAGAGCTTTTTTCAATTCACCAATATCATCACTTAAATTACCAGCGT
>JAGBLL010000064.1 GCA_017635465.1 Bacilli bacterium | reverse complement strand
CTTCTTTACATTTTTCTCTCGCGTAAAATTCGATTGCCCCTCCTCCAACTGTACCAAAAGCTTCATTAGATTCAGTGACCACCATTTTCTTGCCGACATCAGCAGGACCCATTCCTTCTTTTTCGGTAACGGTAACAATTACTAAATCAATGCCTTGGTCTCTTAAGGAAGCAACCTTAGAATAAAAATCCATCATACCCATATATTGTATTTCAAATATAGGTAATTAAGATACATAAAAATTTCTTTTCCGTATGCGCGTCATTCAAGGTTAATGACCGCGCACGCGAGGCTCTTTTTTCTTCTATACACGAAAAGTTATTTTTAATAAAATATTTGAGAAGTAGGTAACAAATATGGAAAAGAAACACGAATCTTTAAAAATCTTCTTTGGAGTACTTCTTTTTGGAGGTCTCTGGGGAATTCTTGAAGCTACATTAGGATCGTTTTTGCATCTCCCATTTATGGAAGCGGCAGGAATGTATGCATGTAGCACCACTATTATGGTTCCATTAGCGTATATGTGTATGGGAGCATGCTATAAGAGAACTGGTGTTGCTAGAAGTTCAATCTATATGGGACTTATGGCCGCTGGTATAAAAGCTATTGTCTGTGCAATCTTTGGTCTTAAATTTAATCCAGTTTATTACATCTTAATGGAAGCTCTTGTTGGCGCGATTGCTTTATTCGTAATGAAACCAAAAGAATTAATTTCTTTTAAAGGATTAGGAACATTTATTATTGCTAATACAGTCTACTTAGTTGTTTCTACATTTATTAGAGTCGATCTTGGTATTAAACCAGTCGCTGACTTTGTCGCAAATTTAGAAAAATATGCATTAACTCTTAACTGCATTGCAATCCTTTATGTCTTTATAGCAGGTTTAGCCCTCTATGGATTAAAGAAATTAGCAGAAGTTAAAGAATGGAAATTTGAAGGACTTAAAAAGATTATTTATTCACCAATCACCGCTGCTTCAGTTGCTGCAGTTATGATGGTAGTCACATTTGTTCTTCGATAATTAAAACTATTTAAAGGGCTCTCTAAATTCTAGAGTGGTCTAGAGTGGGATTCTCGAAAAACATCCCAAAATCTATAAAGTTTAGGGTGGTATGTCACGACGACATATCACCTTTGCTTTTTATAGGTCAAAATAAGCATGCATCTAGCGCGAAATCTATCAAAGTTTTGATAACCATAAGCGACATTTATAATGCGTTGAATATGAGAATTATTGTTTTCAGCAATCGCATTTGAAAATCTTCTTCCAGTCTGATTTCTAGCTAGCCCATTTATAATTCCAACCTTCCATCTTTTATAACTATCAGCAACTTTTTCTAATAGTTCATCACTAGAACTATTGAGTTTAGTGATAATTCTATCCATAAACTTAGATGCTTCATTCCAGGTTTCGTATTTATCATAGTGAAGTAATTCTTGTAGTACATTATATCCATCCCAGAAAACAATATTCATTTTTAGGCAGCGAAGTATTATTTCCCCATAACTTAAATACATATCAAATTTCTTAGAATGGTATTCATTTTTTTGGATTTTAAATTGATCCATCAAGAAGAATCTCCAATTAGTTTTCATAAAATGTCGTTCGATTGTATCATCAATCGCGATTTGATTATATGTTCTAATTCTTATCTTATTTATAGTTGTGGTTAATAACTTAATGACATGAAATAAATCAATAACAAACATCGCATTAGGGAAATATTTGTTCTTTATCGTAGAATATCCTTCGTACATATCAGAGATGAATACTTTGACATTGTTTCTTTCCTTTAAAGGAATATCTTCAAAATAATCATCTAAATAAGGCATTTGTCGATTTTCTAATACATCAATTATTTCTCCTGTAAAGAAATCGGAAATAACAACACAGTATTTGCCTTCTGTATCTCCTTCAAAATGTTTTTCATCAATGCATAGATATTCAGGGAGCGGGCGTCTAGGAACGTAATGAGTGTAATCATCAAATATATCAATTACCTTTTGTGTTGAGACATTGTACCTTTTAGCAATTGTTCTAAAGGATTGTAATTCAAAGAATTCTTGTTGAATCGCAGCTTTGACGAAGTCGCTTATGACATTTCCTCTAGATAAACCCTCAAGTTTAAAGGTATGTGTTTTACCACATCTTGGACATTTATATCTTATCCTTTTAATTCTTAACGTTTCTTTTACTCCAATTGTGGTGCCTAGTTTAATACTCATCCATTTATATGAATGAACGTGTAGATATTGATGATTACAGTTAGGACATATTCTTTGCTTATATTCCTCTTCTGCTTCATAAATAAAACCTGTAGATGTTTCAATTGTTTCTACTGGTTTGTTGGTAAAGTTTGAACTATCTAAACCAAACCTTACAAAGAATGTGTTAAAATCCATATGAAAAGACCTCCTTGTAAATAGATTCAACACCTAAATTATAAGAGGTCTTTTCTTCTAAAAGTTCAATATCTATAAATTTTGGAGTGGAACATGGTATTTTTCATCCCACCTTAGAATTTATAGAACCATTTAAAGATAAAAGGACGATAATTTCGTCCTTTTATTTTGCGATTTTGTATGAGTTTCCATCAATTTCAATCTTTGATTGATAGAATTCTTTAAATGCTTTAATCGCATATTTGATATCGACTGTTCCAGCAGTTTCATAGCATGAATGCATTGCTAACTGAGCTAGTCCAATATCCACCGCCATCAAAGATACTTGAGATAAGAGCAAGTTGCCTAATGTTGATCCACCTCTCATATCACTTCTGTTAGTGAAGAATTGGAATGGAACTTCAGCGTTTGAACAAATCTTTTGGAAGATGCTACTACTAATTGCATCACTTGTGTAGCTATTAGCAGCGTTAAACTTAATAGCAATCCCTTTGTTCATATAGGCCTTGTTATCT
>JAGBLL010000007.1 GCA_017635465.1 Bacilli bacterium | reverse complement strand
GAAACAAAATCCGCATTGGCATTAGTTCCTGTGCCGCAACTTAATTCAACATTACTTCTTACAGGAACTTGAACGATTGAGTCATTAACAACTGCAAAACTGATAAACTTTGTTGATATTCCTCTTTCTTCCAGTTGTTCCTTTAAGTGCGTGCGTTCTTTTCTGTTTAGTTTACTGTCTCTGTTTAATCTTTGGCATATATTTTGTCTTGTTGCACCGATAAGAACTGCAAACTCTGTTTTTGTCATTTGAGGATTTAACTTTAGTAATTCCTCATAACAATATTTTAGTGAAATGGTTGTGTTATTTGAATTTGAGTACTTTGGCATAATCTTCCTCTTGACATTAAAAAATAAATTTGTAAACTATTATTATAAAATAGTTTACAACAATTGAAAAAATTTTGCAAACTATTCAACTATCTCAAGAAAGGAAATATATGTTTGATGCCCATGGACAAAAAGTTGATGCTCTTTATCAACTCATACAAATGAAAAACTGTGAGCGGATAGTTAAATTTAAAACTGCAAACATTGACTCTGCTCTTGGTTATCTTCAATGGCACATCCGAAGATATAAACGAGGACTTTTATTAGAAGTTTCTTTATTGAAAAAGATTTACGACTGGCGAACAAAATCGGTGAGATATTCTTATGAGTAAATATATTGCTCTCATAGACTGCGACAGTTTCTTTTGTAGTTGCGAGAGAAAGTTAAATCCTGAACTAAACTGCAAACCTCTCTGCGTTGTATCAAGCGAGAGAGGTTGTGTTATTGCTCGTTCCAAAGAGGCAAAAGCAATGGGAATTAAAATGGGTGATCCGTTATTCAAAGCCGTTGAAGAACACCCGAATTGTATTTATATGGTCGCAAACCATCACAATTATTTATCTATTTCAAAACAAATAATGTATATTCTAAAAGATTTAAGTCCGAATGTAGAGATTTATTCTATTGATGAGGCTTTCGTTGATGTGACGGGACTGGTCAAAGTTTATAATAAAAATTACTATACTATGGCAAAATACATTCAGGATAGAATTTGGAATGAAGTTGGTATGCCGGTTAGTATTGGAATAAGCCGTTCAAAAACTCTTGCAAAACTTGCATCTGACAGAGCTAAAACAACAAAGGATAGGATTATTTTGTTAGGTAAATCAAAATCTAAAAAATACTTGCAAGATGTAGATGCATCAGAGGTGTGGGGAATTGGAGGAAGATTAACTTTAAGACTTCAAAGGTTCGGTATAAGAACTGCAAGCGAATTCGTAAGCAAAGATGACGAGTGGATGAAGAGAAACTTTGGCAAGAACGGATTAACCACTAAATATGAATTATTAGGTCATTCCGTAATTCCGATTGTAAATGATCCACCACCTCCAAAATCTATCTGCGACACGCAGTCGTTTCCTGAATTTACATCAGACTTTGATTATATTAAGAATGAACTGCAAGTTCATATTCACTCTTCATGCCGGAGACTTCGTCAGGCAGGGTGTAAATGCAATACGATTGGGGTTATTGTAAAAACAAAGGATTTTAAATGCGGTTTTTTAGAGGCTAAACTTGGAAACCCGACTGACTTTGAATTGAACATATCTAAAACGGCATTTGAACTTTTAGAAATGATGTACTCTCCGAGTATCCTTTATAGGAGCGTTGGCATACTTTTGGAAGATTTTAATATAACTGCAAATGAACAACTTAATCTCTTTGAGGATCAGGTTAAGAAAGAAAAAAGCGAACGGCTTGGTAAGGCTATCGATAGAATTGAAGAGAGGTTTGGCAGAAATAAAATAAAGGTTGGTTTTACTAATAAAGACGTTCCAAATAAACAAGGATTTATGACATCACCAACTATGATTTATTGAATACCTAAATTTTCAGGATGAATGTATTCATAAATAATATTAGTAAGTGTATCCCTTACCTCGCCGGCAGGAATTTCACCTCTGCTATCGTATTTATCCCATTCTCTAATTTGTTTAAATATTTCCAATAAACACAAAGCCATTTTTTCGGCTTGATAATGTGATTGTAGTTGGAATTTATCAAAATTTTCACTATCTGTATCAAATTCAAAAATAACCTTCATAATGCCTCCTTTTAAGTCACGAACGAACATAAAGGTAAAGGTGGTGAAAGTCAAGATTGAGGATTGTTATCCTGCAACTTTTTACGATACATTCTAAAAATATAATTCTCTGAAAGACCGCATAATTTTGATAATTTTACACGACTTTGTTTTGAGCCGTCATATACATCTTGAATATATGCAATTTTAGCTGATAAAGTTGCGTTTTGAGGAACTGAAATATTTACCCCCTGCAATTCACACATAATTTTGATCGTTGCCTCCAATCCTATTACATTAGCAACGATCTTCATATCTTCGTTTGGAAGATTGTCCATATTAATATATTTAGTCCATGGGTATTCCAAATAAAGCTCCTTAAGTCCGGTATGGTCTCATCAGTTAACGCATTACGTTAAGACGGTCAGCTTGCAACGATAGCCGACCGTTTCGACCTTTTTATGCACATTCAGGCATCATAGAAGACATAACATCTTCCATTGAATCCAAAACTTTAATCAATATTGATTTCTGTGCGTGTAACATCTTGCATTGATCTTCAAGTTTATAGGTATTTTCGCCATATTTATTGTCGTGATGAGCATTGGCAAAGGCAATATCAGCTTCATTACAGGATTCTTCCAAATCGTTAATTTGATT
>JAGBLL010000063.1 GCA_017635465.1 Bacilli bacterium | reverse complement strand
ATGCTTAATATCGTTAAAGGCTATAAGAAAAATGATCCTCAATCATCTCTTATTAGTGACCTATTAATGAAGTCATTAACTATTTCTCGTAGCATCTTAGAACAATTATTAAACGGCTATGAAACAGAAGCTTTCTCTTCTTGGAGAACTCTTCATGAATGTGAATGCACTTTGATTCTTTTAGATAAATATGGGGAACCAATTATCAATAAATATCTGAGACATATGAATTTTGGTTTTGCCTTTAATGACACAATTCCAGATAAAAGTGAACAAGATAAAATCTTCTATGAAATGAAAGAAGAAATGAGAGGATATGGCTTAAAAAGTAAAGACATCCGTAAATACATCGAATATGGTTGGCTATATTTAATCGCTGATAAAGATGATCCTAACTTTAAACTTAATTTTAGAGATGGCTTAGAAAAACTCGCAGGACTACAAATGTATGCGAAAAGATATGAAATATCTTCCGAAATCATCCACAGCACACCTTTATTAATTTACTCTAATAAAGAATATTTCTATTACATGACTTTATTAAGTCTATATGAGTCATTCTTTAGATTAGAAAAAGTGTTTACTTCTTTATTCTCTAAACGCGTTAATCCTTCACAAATGCAACAATATGAAGAGATGCGTAAAGTCTATTATTCACAGTTAGTGGTAATTCATAAACGCGAACTAGAAACGTTTAAATCATTACAAAAAAGATGGAATGAAAAAGGCTCGAATTAATGAGCCTTATTTATTTTCTTCATCGTTCAGTTGCTTCTGCAATCTACCGATTTCAAAGTTACAAGATTGTATTTCATCTAAAGTTGATTTACCAAGATAATAGAATTTTTCTCTATCGTTATATCTAATAACCGCTTTAGCGATATTATCATTACCATCGTGAGAGATGTATTTGATGTCTCTAGGATCAAAACCATAAATAACATTATGACTTTCAAAGAGAATAATTTGTTTTCTAGAAGGAGACCAGGCGACACATTCGTGTTTGATGTCGTTATTATTGACCCATCTAGAAATGTTCATCGCCCCAAAGACCACTAAAATGATGCCAAAGATTAAAAGAATACATGGAATACCAATGACAACACAAATGATAGAACCCACTAAATCGCCTTTACTTTTATATCTTTTAGCGAGTATCACTAATTCTGATTCATCTAAATCTTCTTCTTTGATGATATGTTTTTCTGACAAATAGCTAATGTAATCATTACTATTTTCAATCTTCTTTTCATTTTTATCTAAATATTCTTGATCAGTCATGATATTGTCCTCTTTTATCACAAGATGAATGATAGCATTATCTAATGATAATTTCTAGAAAATATCATAATAATAATAAAAACTCTAACTTGAAATACTAAATTCCGTTTTTAGAATTAAAACTTTGTTTTTCGGAATTTTCTCTTACAAATGATATGTTTATTTTGTCATTTGCTTCCAGGAAGGAGGCTTATATGAAAAATAAGCACATGACAAAAGAGATGCGAGAACGCATCGAAAAAGGGATAAGAGAAGGTGAATCTCTAAAAGATATAGCTAAAGCAATCGATAAAGACCCTACCACTATATCAAAAGAAGTCTTGAAACATAGAAGTGAATTTGTTCCTCAATCAAGTGTTCAAAAACTAAGTCCGTGTACAAAATGTGATAAGTTTCTTAGATGCAATTTAACAAAAGTATGTAGCAATGAATGCTCTAATCGACAATGTAGAAGTTGTTATAGAGTTGATGTGCCAAACCGCTGCTCCAACTTTGTAAAAGCAGTATGTAAAAGATTAGAAAGATTCCCCTATGTTTGTAATGGATGTAAAAGAAGAAATAGATCTTGTTTATTAAGAAAATTTGATTACATCCCAACGTCCGCGCATAGACAATATGAAAAAGAACTGCATGAATCTAGGCAAGGATTAAATTTAACTGGTGATGAATTCAAATTAATTGACGACACTCTAAAACAAGGATTCGATAAAGGACAATCAATTAACCATATCATCGCTAATAATCCGAAATTAGGAATATCGGTTAAAACAGGATATAACTATGTCAATTCTGGTAACTTCCAGGTTAAACATAATGATTTGCCAAATTACGCTAACCATATTTTGAAGAAAAGAAAGATTATTGTTCCAAAGGAATATGAATATCAAGAAAATCAAAATATGAATCGTAAAGGCAGAGAATATTATGACTATCTTCTTTATGTTGATAGTAACGATATCATCTATCATGGAGAATTAGACTGTGTTGGAATTACTAAGGATTATGTTGGAGCTCTGCTCACTATCATTGTTCCTAAATGGAGTTTCTTGCTCCTTTATAAACTAGACATTAAAGATATGGTTCACGTTAATGAATGTATTAATGTTGTTTATGAAGCGATTGGTTACGACAAATTTAATAAATATCTAGGAGTTTTACTAACAGATAGAGGTCCAGAATTTAATGACTATCAAGGAATTGAATTTGACACTGATGGAATTAGAAGATGTCATTTATTCTATTGTGATTCTGGTCAATCCACACAAAAACCATTTGTTGAAAGGATTAATCGAGAAATTAGAAGATATGTTTTTAAAGGTCAATCAGTTGAAAAACTAACTCAAGATGATTGTAATTTAATTGCTAGTTATATTAACAATATGACTCTTGATGGATTAGGAAATAAATCGCCATATGAATTCGCAAAAAGATTTTTAGGCGAAGACATCCTAGAGAAGTTAAACATCAAATATATCAAGCCAGATGATTTAATTATCAAAAATATCGATATGATTAAATACGAATTAAAAAAATCCAAATAGTAACCGCACTATTCGGATCGATAATTGGAAGCACATGACAAACTGAATTTAGTCTTACAACGGAATTTACCGTAAGCTTTTCGTATGCTTTCCTAACTCTATTTTTATCGTTATTTTTGTT
>JAGBLL010000006.1 GCA_017635465.1 Bacilli bacterium | reverse complement strand
GGCCCCAATAGTTCAATTGGCTCAATATGCTCGTGCAATCGGTATTCACATGATTATTTCAACGAAACGACCTACTAACGATATTATCACAGGAGCAATCAAGGCTAACTTCCCAACACGTATCGCTTTTAGACTGCCAGAACGGATAGATTCTCAGGTCATTCTTGATTGTGATGGAGCAGAAGAGTTGTTAGGGAATGGTGATATGTTGTTTAGAGCAGGTAAAAGCATTGAATGTATAAGGGTTCAATGTGCTTTAGTGGATACAACAGAAGTGGAACGTATCAATGAGTTTATTTCCCGTCAAGAAGGTTATACCAGTTCTTATGAATTGCCTGATTCTTATTATGATGAAGCAGATTATTATGTGAATGATGTTGATATGACCCATTTAGATCCGTTGTTTGAAGAAACTGCACGTTTGATTGTCATGAACCAAGAAGGCTCAACAAGCCTAATCCAAAGAAAGTTTGCAATTGGTTATAATCGTGCAGGCAGATTAATGGATCAGTTGGAAAAGGCTGGTATAGTCGGCGCTGCTCATGGTAGCAAGCCTCGTGAGGTACTGATTACGGACGAGACGAGTCTTGAAAATTTGCTATCACAGTTAATATCTCATTTATAAAAGTTGAAACTTATGTTTTGATGCAGGTAATAATAGCAATGAAGTAAGATATTTAATGTATAAATAGTATATGGGATTAGTTGAAAACATTAAAGACGTGGCTAAGATTGTTCAACAATCAGACAATATAGAACTATACCGTCAGTTAACTAATCTAAGCGAACAAGCTTTAGATCAGCAGAACACGATTAATCATTTACACGAAGAAATCGAAAGAATAGAAAAGAAACTAAAAAATAAAGAAAGAATACAACGACATCCAGAGTTATACCTTACATTAGAAGGAGATAACGATGCCATTTATTGCACTCATTGTTGGGATAATGAGGAAAAACTAATTCAGATGAGAACAACGAACGGACAATTCGAATGTCCTCACTGCAAATTAAAAGGAGTCTTTGATAAAAATGAAAACGAAATATACAAAGCAAAGAATAATCCTCTTAACATCCTTCATGGCTTATAATATTCATAATTTTAAATTGTAACAGGCTTATGAGACGTATCATTTTTTCAATTATAGTATTAGCATCAGTATTCTCATGTAAGAATCAAGGTGGGTATAAAGTAGATAATGACAGTCAAAAGATCAATGATTCTTTGGCTCAAATTAATCTTGTTCGTCAGCAAGACTCAATAGAACGAGAACGAATTTTTGTCGCATTAGGTGATACAATTTTTGGCACAGTTCGCTACGGGATGAGTCAAGTTCAAGCAAATTTGGCTATTAGTAAGTTTGAGAAATTGTTAAAAGACAAGAATGGATTGGGCTTTATTTTTGATGGATATCATTTCCAATCAATGGACAATTTCGTTGATATTGAAAATCTGCGTACAAACTATATTAAGTCTTATCCATATGGTTATACTCCCGGATGTGAACCTTTCATGAGTTATATGGATGATTTTAAATATAACAATTGTATTAAGTTTTACAAAGGGAGATTATATTCAATAAGTTGGAAATCCTTTTATGAGTATGGAGAAAATGGAGATGTAATATCTGAGAAGGTTAACCATTTAATCAAACTTTTTGAAAAGAAATACGGGAAATGCACAGAAAAGGATTTGCAATTATGCAATAACTTTGGCGGAATAATTAATGGTCAAAAAGTTATCGTTATGGGGCGACTCGCCTATTGGGAGGCATATAACAAAACAATCGGAATATATTTGGAAGAAACAGAAATGGACGGAAGAGTATATGATAAAGATTTGCCTTTCAAATACACGATTACCATTCAGTTTAGGGATATAATAAACAATACCGAAGCTAATAATTTTATTGATGATGTTATGAAAGCAGACAAGGCTATTGAAAGAGATAAATTTCAAAAAGATAGTGCTAAATCAGCTAATGCCCTTTAATTCATTTCTTCATGAGAAATAGTAACAAACGTAATCATTTACTATTATTGTATAAAAACATTATAGAAAATCTTCCTTTTATTGATGAAAAAGGGGAGAAGAAAGAACTTGCTAATACATTTATCTGTCCTATTTGTCTTAAATCGTTTGATATTTCGGATTATGATAATATTACAATAGAACATGTACCTCCCGAAAAATTAGGTGGTCGGCCTCTTTTGCTCACATGTAAGGACTGTAATAACATTTGTGGTTCTAGCTTGGATGTACACTTGATTAACGGTATAAAAAATAGTCTTTCTCTTCGTAATTTCACAAGTAAAGCTCATAAGGCAACACTTAATGTTGACAATATGAGTATTAATGCAGATGCAACGTTAAGGAATGATGGTGAATTACTTTTTTTTATAGATGAAAAAAGGAACAATCCTCAAACTATTTCCTCAATAAAAGAAGGTTTGGGAACAAATATTACTTTTGACAGAATTAGTGCAAACATAAGTATCTCAGAGCAAAAGAGCAATTCGAGAAGTGCTGCTATAGCTATTCTAAAATCTGCTTATTTGCTTGCATTTTATCATTTAGGATATAAATATATATTGCATTCCAATTTAGACTGTATTCGGAAACAAATTCTATTTCCCGAGGAAGATATATTCCCTGGGAAATATATTCTTTCTAATGAAAGGTATATGCCAGAAAATCTATCAGATGGCATTTATTTAATATCTTTAAACGGTACAAACCTGTATGGTGTTATATTATCGTTTAAAACAAAGGGGTATGATTTTACGCATCGTAGTTTAGTTGCGCTTCCTCATCCCGAAGACAAAGATGGTTCCATTTATGTTAAGGAAATGAGAGAAATAGAGAAGTCAACTCCAATTATATCTATAAAAGCACGTTTGTCAGTTAAAAACTCTACCATATGTGGGCTCCAAAATTTGCCATAAAATCCATGATGCTATTGATATACAGATGATCTGGAATGTAATTTGTAACTTCGCAAACTAAATTTGAATATGGATGAGAAAAAATAAAAGGAAGATTGCTCAAAAATGAGCGGGTGGTATAGGAGTGTTGGTACATTTATAAACTCTATATGGATTAATGTCTAACTCTCACGAATTGTTAAGTAACCTCAAGATAGTATATATTTAGATGACAATAGAAGAATTTAAGGCATTCTTTGAAAGCCAATGTATCCCCGCAGATTTACCTTTTGACGAAATCGCCAAGAGGTGGGGTACTATTAATAATAATCTGGATACTATACTACCTTCTAAACTCTATCGCTTCAGAAAAGTAAAGAGGGATGAAAAGGGTAAGGACTATATGATTGATTCGCTCAAAAGCAAAACTATTGCCACTTGCTCTGCTTCATGCTTTTCTGACAAATATGACGCTCTCTGCTATTTTGATGAGAAAAAAGTTTGGGATCTTATAGTAAAACTGATAAACAAAGATACTATTCAAGATTTTCAATCTATGGTGGCGAATGGTGCTTATCCAGATAGTTTGCCAGAGATTCTGAAACCCCTTATGCTTCGTGATAATCAAAAGATAAGAGAAACCTCTGCGGAGGATGCTGTTTGGATGTTAAGAAGGGCTATTGCGAACAGCCCCATTAAGGATAGAATTATTACAACATTGCGTAATAGTATGGATTTCTTAAGAAATGACAATACTACGCAGATTGCATGCTTTACCGAGAATGTAAGATCTAAATTTATGTGGGATATGTATGCTGATGGCTATAAAGGGTATGCATTGGAATATGATTTTAGTGGTATTTCGCTTATGTTTTCGCTGTTAGCCTTACCTAATGAAACAACACACTCGGCCTTGTTACCAGTTTTTTATTCTGATGAGCGTTATGACCTTTCCAATTACCGCATAGAATCATTTATCATAGACCGATTTATGGCAACAGGAATTGAAAGTCTGAAGCCAATTCTTCACGATATTGATTTGCTGGACTTGTGCCGCCCATACCTATATAAATCGACTGAGTATAGTAGGGAAAAAGAATGGAGATTGATTTGTAAATGGGGAAATTGGAATAATAAGTATGCTGACATCGTAGATTTTGACAAACTGAAAGCAATTTATTATGGTCCAGAAATATCATGGAGTGATAGAGAAGAGCTACATGAGATAGCTATCAACAGAGAGTTGAAAGAATATAATGTCAGAATAAACTATAGCAGTAAAAGTTATGATTTGGACATTGAAGAAGTTTGAGAATTAATGTGTAACTTTGCAAACGAAACGAGATATGGCAAACGAAATAGTAAAAACGAAAGCAATTGAGCAGGTAAGTGATAGCCTTTATAAGGGAGTATCCGACATTATTGACAATGCGCGGCAAGAGGTTGTCGTGTATGTGAACAAGCATTCTGACTTGATGTTCTGGCATATAGGCCATTATATTAATGAGGATATGGGCTACAAGCAGTATTCTGCCTATGGCAGCAAAATTCTTGCGACACTGTCGCAAAGATTGACTGCACGTTATGGCAAGGGATATACCTATACTGCTGTCACAAGGATGATGAAAGTCGCTCGATTTTATAGCGACGAAGAAATGTTTGC
>JAGBLL010000062.1 GCA_017635465.1 Bacilli bacterium | reverse complement strand
GCATCATCGGTTAATTTTGGACTGGCTTCTAAATCAGTTAATTCAGAGCATCCACCAACTTGATCATTATCAGGCGAAATTATAACAGCATTAGGATCAGTAATATCTACAGTTTCACCAGATTCTAATTGAACTTGGCAATTAAAGTCACCTTGAACTGGTTCTCCACTATAAGTTACCGCAGTTGCTAATTTACATTTTGCATCTCTTTGAACTTGGGTATTACTTATTAAAAGAAGAACTTTAAGGATAATTTCATCACTTGTACTAACTTGGGAATTCAAAAATGCCGCAAGGAAGAAACTTAATATTCTGGAGGAAGAGTCGAATTTTAATTGGCTTACTTGTCTAAATGATATTTTAACGTTGGCTTTTGCTTCGGCTTGAATTAATAAACCATTCCCGCATGAAAGTTGTTGTCCAGTAATAGCTTTTAATATAAATAATTCTTTAGCGTCTTGTTTAACAATAGTTTGTTGTATAATGATATCATCCTCAATTTCTCTATCGGTTATGCATTCTAAATTATTACCATTAATCGAACATGTTAGCGTTTTATTCTCAGGATAAGTTAAAGGTATTTCAAATTTAGTAGGATAAGTAGTAGTTTCCGAGAATTCCCCAGTAATAATAAATTTACCATCTGTTTTACAAGTATCTTGACTTAAGGATTTGAAAGTAAATATAGCAGGTATAGCAGAACTTTTAGATAAGTCAGGGAGTAATCCATTAGCAATAGCCAAAGCTGTTAATAAGGGATTAAGTAAAGTTTCATCTGTGGGGATATCTGATATATAATCAGATCTTAAAAGTCTAAATGATTTATAAGGTCCACCAGTAAATCCTTTAATTGAGCAAGAAAAATCAGCAGCGGCTAAGCCTTTACTTCCAGGATCTGCATCACTTTGGAGAGTACATGTGGCACTTATTTCATCTTCGTTCATATCACCATTTTGGTGAATTAATTGAACTATTAAATATATTATTTCACCTTTGGTTAATTTACTTGTGGTTAAAGCATAGAACATGAAAGTTATTTCTGAATCTGTATACTTGAATCCATTTAATTGTCTAAAAGTGAGAGTTAATTTCGCAAGTCTTTCTGCTTCTTGTTTTCCAGGGTCGACTTCATCTGTGGTTCCTTCTTCTGAACAAGCAATTACTGTAACAGTTAAACCCGAACTAAGAGTAAGAGTTGTTACATCTATTTTAGTTAATTCATATGTTCCATCAGCTGAAGGAGCATCAAAGAGACAAACAGCAACACTTGATTCAGCTAATATTCTAGTATCAGCACTTGAAGAAATACTTGATTCAACCTCTTCATCGGTGGCTTGGTCGGATATTAAGGAATCAGTATCTGATGAACCTTCTGCAGTGCATTGAGCTGTTATTGTATTTGTTCCATCTTTTTCGGTGAGGGTGAGAGTGAAGTTAAGATCGGAATCTGGTGTTCCTGATAAGGTCAAGTTGATCATACCTTTGCCTGAAGATTCGTCGCACATTTCTCCTATGGCAGAACTGATTGTAAGCTGAGATGTTGAATATGCGAGTAGAGATAAGAGTAGTAGAATGACGTTTTTCATTTTGTATGATATAATAAAAATTTTTAGATATTTATATTATAATCAAAAAAAAATTATTTTTAAATTATTATTTTTATTTTT
>JAGBLL010000061.1 GCA_017635465.1 Bacilli bacterium | reverse complement strand
TGTCTCGATACTGGCAGGTATGTGCGGTTATCAGAGTGACGAAGATGTCGCTCTGTTCTGGCTTGTACATAATCTTGAACTGCAGATGATAGTTCCCAATATGCCGTCACCTAGGCATGTAATCAGTGCGGAAACCGTCAGTGATTATTACGCCCGAAAAAGACCACTAATCTGTTTTTTCGGATCCATCAATTCGCATCGTCGGAATCACACGAATTCGCAACATCAGTACCACTCTTATCAGATCTCTTACCTTATATTCCCGTTCGGGGTTGATAAGACCTTTATTAACTAGATCGGATGGTAGTTCATCAAGTAACAGGAGAAATGTTTTCTGTGCTTTACGATAAAGGCTTTCATGAACCATGGTTACTGTACTGAAAAGACTTCTTCCAAATGTCCTGCATCATTAAACTGCAGCGCATTGAAAACTCTGACCATATATCTGATATTGCAGATGGTAATTTCACTGAAGACGGTGGAGAAATTGTAAGACTGAGATTCTGTCCAAAGTCCAAGCCATTGCTTCTGTACCTTGTAGTTAACCTCAATCATAAAGCGTCTTACGTAGAATCTTATTATCTGCTCTTTACTAAGAGTCAGGTCAGTTGATGCCAGAGTAAGGATTTTGCTGCTGTCAGAGTAACTTGTAACAAAGACAAGTTTAACTTTGGTACCACACTTAGTTTTGGCAATCAGAGCAGGCAGGAGTCTTACTTCTGTCAGTCCTTGCGGTAAGTTTGAACAGCTTTGCCTGCTTTAACCTGTTACTTTCTCCCAACGGATTAAGCAAAAAATGGTTTTACAGAGCCTGATGACATCAAGACCAGGTTCTTTGACAATCGATAGGAAAGCAGCAGAGATAAACTTGGAATCAACCGGCACATGTGCTGCGGTTATGCCGTGATTAAGAGCTATTTTAAGTGCTCTTAAGTCCAGAGTTGATTTTTGCTCATATATGTCTTCCCTGTTTTTGCAACCAAAACGTCGGTCTGCTTTGTTCAGTTTCTGATACGATTCTTATCTTTGATGGCACCTGCCGGAAGATTGGATACGAGGATAAAACTGTCTTCGTAAGCACCACCTAAGGACAAGTCTATAAAGTGTTATACACTTTTGCCTAGCACATGATTGAGGACGTAGCCCAAGTCCTCGGTCTTCCTGGCATTAAGGAGTTCAAGTACTGTATCATCGATGATGAAGGTATTGAGCTGGCCTTCGTTAGATGGAGAGCAGAAAAACATCACCCCAAAACAGCCATATCAAGAAGCAGTTTATGCTGGTTTGTAGCGGTCATTATTTAGGAAACGGTAAACACTGTCACAACTTACATTCACAGAACAAGAGAAAGTAGAGTAGAACATTTCACAAATGTTGCACAAACTGCAAAGAACAGTAGAGATTGCTGCTATAAGAAGATTAACAGGAGATGAACCTGATCACTTCTTAAAACAGCATCTTAAGATGCAAGGACTTTATCAGTATATTCTCAAAAAGTGACTGAATTGAAAAAGAAGGCTTGAAATAAGATGAATTTTGTCTAGCATAATCGTGCTTGTTTTTTAGCCATCTTATTGATATTAAAAAAGAGCGCATCTTATATCCTTCTTTCTTAAGACCTTACTTTAGTGTTAAGTCAAAAACATATTTTGAAAGAACATAACGAGCGTGAAGCCTGTAGTTAGAATAATTATGAATTAAAGATAAACTGCGAAAGTTGAGATTTCAGCAATTCAAAACTCTCCATGTTGCATTTTATTAACTTTGATTCAATCAAATAGTTATACACATATAGTATTTCATTTACATCTTTATCAGACAAAATTCCTTTTTTGTATAATCGATTGATCTTAGAAGTAATGTTACAAATAAGTAATCCACTATTTGCGTTAGATAATCGATCAAGCAAAACAAAGACTTGAGCTTTTGTAGGCCTTGTAATTATGCGTCCAAAGAAAAATTTTTGAGCTGCACAAATTCCAAATACGCTTTTTTCAAATCTAACTGAGGTTAAATAAAGGTTTAAAATTTGTTTCTTTGTAAAAAATTTTTCCAGCCAAAACCTAGATAAAAGAATTTCAATGAGTTTACGTCTATATATTTTACCGTAATCAATAATAAAATTTGTTCTAACATATTGCTGAGAAATAGTGGAAGCGCCGCCTCTAAAATTTAACAATTTATCAATAAAAGAGGAAAATCTAAGAAAACGTTTACATTTTTGAAGGATGACCTTCAATATGACAGAAACTTGAATTAATTTAAATAATATTAGTATGGTAGTTCTTTTATAATTAACACCTTTATGTTTAAAGAATGCAGAATCTTCCATTTCAATCAGCATTGAATAATAATCAGATAAATCGACTTTTAATCTTTTCGATTCTTCAATCGATAAAAAATTAATATGTACTCTTTGTTCAACAAAAGGTTCTAGTTTAACTCTTAATAAAAAGGCCATTCCTTTAATAAATACGAACCACCAATTCTCATGGTCTTCTTTTAAACTTTGTTTGTATATAAAAAGAAGAACTATTGTAGAAAGAATGGCATAGATTAAAAAATAGAAGGGACGTAACTGTTCGATAAAAACTTTATATGTAAAAGAAAAAATATAAATAACAGCTAAATTTGCCCATAAAATATACAAAAATATAATATCAAATTTTTCTAAGATCTTAATATTCAAAGGCTGACTCGCCCCGACTGTAAGATAATTTGGCAGGCAATAATATTTCTCGTAATCAATATGTAAAATTGTCCTTAGTAATACAATTTTTCTCTTATATAGAGATAACTGTTTTTGATTTCTTGAAACCAATACAACCATTAACGCGAAATATGATAGCACAAGACAAATAAAAATTATGCAATAGCATATGGCGTGATCTGAAATATAATCATCTAAAAGTGAATTTTTCTCACTATTTAAAAACGATATTAAGCTAGTTATTACTAATGGAATCAAGGAAAGAAGAGAAACTATTGTTTTAATTTCAGAGAATTGCTTATAATTTTGAATGCAAAGATCATATGCTTTCTCAAGTTCTTTTAAATAGTAATCTTTATCCTTATCAAGGATTTTGTTATTATTTTGATTAATTCTACTCATTTATTTTTGATTGTCAGATTCTCTATAGTCAATGATTTTATTATCATCAATAAGATAAACATTTGTCTTGATTTTGATAAGGCTAACACACATATCTGAAAAATTAATTTCTTTGTCTGATAACAAGAAGACATTTGCTTTTATTATTTGATCGTCACTCTCCTTTATCGAAGCCTTGTACAGATACATTCCAAAAAATTATTAGAAATATTATTAAATGATAACGAATCACGAATTGACTTAAAAAACCATAAGGCAATTATATAGCCCAGATAATGTCCACAAAGCAATTCAATTTGATTAGACTCACTTTGATTCAAAGAATTAGTGCTTATAAGAACGATAATTGTAAAAAAAACAAGAATCAAAGAGGTATCAACAAAATTTGTTTTATTATTCTCAAGTTGGATTACTCTAGCGCTCTTTTTAATACGCCTAATTTTCGAATAGAAAAATTTGTAATAAACAATTATTGTTAATAAATAAAGTAAAAATACAGACGGTGTCAAAGATATGAACGAAATAAATATTTCGCCTGACGTTACAAAAAAACTACAAATTGAAATATCAGAAAATAGAAAGACGAAGAAAAATGATATCCAGAAACAAACAAAAACACTAAGGATATTGGTGCAGAAATTTATTATAGCGTTCAATATAATAGTTTTAAAATATAGCTCATTAAACGCTCTCATTATTCCTTTAATTGTTTCTATCATAATGTCTTTCCTTGTTTTTATCATTGATAGATTCTATAGCATTGCCGATCTCGAACAGCTCGCTGAAAAAAGATCGTTTTTCAGTCATCATCAAGTCAAATCAAGTCGAATCGAATAATGCTAACTTAGCGAATAGTCTCAGCATGTTTCATTAACTGACTACTTCTTGATCTATATAATTTTATCCAATAGAAAATTCATTACATTCCCTTAACATCGTTTTTATATTCAGCTACTCTTTATTCTTCTTAAACTGCAGATCTTTGAGTTTATGATAATCACCATTTAAGGCATATAACTCAGCATCTGTTCCCTGTTCGATTATACGACCATCTTTGATAAAGCAGATGATATCCGCATCAAGAACTGTAGATAATCTGTGAGCAATCACAAAAGTTGTTCTACCACGCATCAGCTTTTTAAGTGCTTCCTGAATCAGCATTTCAGAGGTACTGTCAAGAGCACTGGTAGCCTCATCCAAAAGAAGGATAGGAGCATCACGCAAAATAGCGCGGGCAATGGCAATTCTCTGCTTCTGTCCGCCTGAGAGTAACATTCCTCTCTCACCGACTTTATTATCGTATTTATCAGGAAATTCCATGATAAATTCGTGAGCATTGGCAGCTTTTGCTGCAGCTTCTATTTGTTCCATGGTTGCATCAGGAACTCCGTATCTGATGTTGTCAGCAATGCTGGCATCAAACAGGAATACATCCTGTGAAACAATAGCAATATTGCCTCTTAACGAACTTAAGGTAAGATCACGAACATCCTGGTTATTGATCTTTACACTGCCTTCCTGCGGGTCATAAAAACGCTGAATAAGGTTGAAGATGGTGGATTTACCACCACCTCTCTGTCCAACAAAGGCACAGATCTGACCTGGCTTAACATGAAGGCTAAGATCGTGCAGAACATTACCTTCTTTTTCATCATAGGCAAAGTTCACATGATCAATATCAACAGACATTGGTTCCTTTATCAAAGTCAAAGCATTCTCTTTATTCTGTATGAGAGCCTTTCTGTCT
>JAGBLL010000060.1 GCA_017635465.1 Bacilli bacterium | reverse complement strand
TTACTTCCTGTAACATAAATATCAAATCTATTCAAATAAAGATAACCATTTAGTACTCTAACGAAGTCATCTAAATTTTGAATAGATTTGATATTTATGTTACAGGAAGTAATTCCCGCTTTTTATCTAGCCAGGTTGATACAGAATTCAGTGGTAGAGGTAACAGAATCCATTTATTGCCGCTTTCTTTTTCAGAATATTTAACTGGCACAGATTTCTATAAGCGAGATGCCTTAGATGAATACATTCGTTATGGAGGGATTCCTCTTGTCGAACTTCAATCCAACGATGAGGAAAAGGCTAAAATGGCAATCAGTATTTATAAAGAAACTTATTTAAAGGATATAAATGACCGCCACCCTCAAGTTGAAGAGAATATTCTTCACACAACACTTGGAGTAATTGCTTCTATGATTTCAGCACCAATTAATCCAACAAAAATAGAAAACGCTTTTAATAGTGCCTTTAACATCAAACTATCCAACAATGTGATAGGCAATTATATCACCTGGTTCGTGAAGAAGAACTACTTTTAAACGACCAATTTCAGACTTGACTTGAATCTTCTTCATGTGTCAATTCCTCCTGCTTGTCTTTATCTTTATGTCTAATTGGACTCTCTTTAACATAATCGAATAACGCAGAAACCGTAAATTATTTGAAAGTGGCCATCTTGACCTAACTGGTTTTGCAATTATATGGAATGATGAATTAGATTTTGACGCTACTAGTATCTATGACGATGGTGAAGTAGTGGACATCATTGAGACAACATTAAATCAACAAGTTGGTTTTCTTTTGGCAAAGACTAGAGATGAGATGAATATTACTCAAGTAGAACTAGCAAAGAAAGCTCATATTGATCAAGGTGATATTTCTAAAATCGAAAGAGGCATAGGCAATTCTACATTAGCTAAAATTAATAAATTATTTAAGTCATTAGGCAAATGTGTTTCCCTGACACTTTTATAAAGTAGTATTCTTTTAAACTGTATTTAAACTTGTCTATGTAATATTTATCTAAATGTTATACAATGTATGACGACAACATTATTTCGTGAAATGAGAGGACATAGACATTTGTTCATGCTCCTCAGGAAGGGAATTATGAAAAACATTTTCAAGAAACTTACCGTTTTAGCCGTTCCATTTATGCTTTTAGGGTGCGCTAATCCGGCCGCAAGTGGATCGAAAGAAGATTCACAACCAGGAAGTGAACCAGAAGCTTCAAGCGCTTTATCAGCTTCTAGTAATGTTACTCCTACTAGTTCCGCAACTATCTCTAGTTCAGAACTACCAGTCGTTCAAAAGACATTACCAGTCTTAAAATTCACATTTGATAAGGCTGATGCAAATGCTAACTTTGCCACAAAAGCAACAAAGAGTGACTTATCTAGACCAGAAGTCGCTGGCACATTCTCTCTTTCTAACTGCGATACATCCATGGCTTTTAGTGAAGTCAAAGGTGGACTAAAAGTTAGAGGTAACCAAACCGCTGGTTGGTCAAAGAAAGGTTTTAGAATTAAATTTAATGCCGCGCATGATATGTTAGGTCTTAACAATGGCAAGAAATTTAAAAAGTGGGTTTTACTCGCTGACGCTAAAGATACAACATTAACAAGAACTGCTTTAGGCTTATATCTTGCTAAAGGCATCATTAAAGATGGCGATAAGGTTTGGGCTAGTGAATATACACCAGTATCTGTTTATCTTAATGATGACTATTGGGGTTTATATTACCTATGCGAACAAAAAGAAGTCAAAACAGGTAGAGTTGAATTACCAATTCCTACTGACCAATACGAAGGTGTTGATATCGGTTATTGCTTTGAATTAGACCATTACGCTGATAGTGCGGGTTCACAAGATGAAGCTAGCGAAGTGAAAAAAGGCGCGGATGGTGACCCAACATTCAGAGTGAAATATTCTCCAAGAATGGAACAAGGTCGTCCAAGCGGTCCATTAGCGACAGGTCAAGTTTGTACATACACAATGTTATCTGACATTACTGATGGTCCAGATGGCGTTCACGTTCAAGCGGACTATGATAGTGTTAACGCTCAAACAGGTGTTCCAAATAGCAACGCTAAAAAGACAAGCAATAGTAATCAATTAACATTCATTAGAGATAGAGTGGAAGCTTTATATCAAGTTCTCTACAATGCCTCTAAGAGTGTGGCTAAAGATGTTAATGATAATAACGAAGTAGTAAGCACTTCCTTAACCGTTCAACAAACAGTGGAAAAGAACTTCAATCTCAATGCTTGGGTTGATGGCTATATCATTAATGCTTATTCTATTCCACCAGATTTAGGCTATTCTTCATTCTATATGTCATTTGATAATAGCCCAACAGGTGATAAGAAATTAAGATATGACGTACCATGGGATTTCGATAGTAACTTCGCTAATAGAAATAACTTCTATGTCAACGCTGAAGGCGATGAATACTGTGATAACACATATAACACCTGGCTCTATTTATTCAGCAAACTTACATTCTTCAAGAATATGGTTAAGGCAAAATGGAATGAAATTAGAGACGCTAAATTATTTGAAGGCATGTTTGATATGGTGACAACGTTCTGGAAAGAATATGATGGTGAAATCCAAAAAGACCATAAGAAATGGCCACAAAACGATGCTGCTCACCAACCACCAAACAACTTCGATGAAATTAGAGAGCCATATAAAGATCCAGCTAAATATAAAGAAGCTGAAGAAGAAACACTCTCTTGGTGTGCTAAACGTGTTAACTATCTTGATACCAAATGGAGTAGCAAGACTAGAGAAAAAGTTAATCCATCACTTAAATAAAAAAACAACCTATTGAGGTGGGAAATCCCCACCTTTTTAGTTATTCAATAAAATTGAATACAGTTTTCAATTCACATTTTACGAAATCGTTTTGTGTGAAAAATTACATTTTACGAAATCGGGATATGATAGTGGTGAAGGCCTATTAATATGGATAAAAACATCTACTTAACATATTTTAAGGAACAGTATTAGAACCATTGGACTATCCTAAGTTATAAAAAAACAAACAATGATTCTTATTATTTTATACATAAGAGTGTATAATACGGAATTATGGATGCGGTTTTAAACTATTTCATGCTTAACTGGGCAACATTACTCATACTAATCGCCTTCGCGATTGTTTTACGTGTTACCGTCTTTTTAGATAAGACCGCCAAAACACGTATGTATATTTTAATTGTTTCGGTTCTTTTATTATCCGTAGTCATATTTATTGAATTCTATTTAGCGGATAAAAATATCTATCCAGATGTTAGAACAGTCTTTATGGCTATTAGATATAGTGCCACACCTTTAATTATTGCCATGATCTTACATGCTTTAGTTAAACGTTCCCGTTGGTGGGTATTTATGCCCGCTTTAGCGCTTGCAGTGGTGAACTTTATTTCTATTCCTACTGGCATTGTTTTCTCTCTTAATGAAGCAGGTAACTTAATTAGAGGCCCATTAGGCTATTTACCATATATCGCTGTTGCTCTATATAGCGCCGCTGTTATTGTCTTATTGTTATTACAGTGCAATAAACAAGCCGCGGAAATTATTCCAATCATCTTTTTAGGCTTTGCGTTATTATCAGGCTTAATATTACCGTTTATCTTTAAAAAAGATTATTCCAAAGTCTTCGTTGTGACTATCGCTGTGGCCTTATTTGTCTATTATGTCTTTGAAATATTACAGTTAACTAAGAAAGATGCCTTAACAGGCTTATTAAATAGACAAGCTTATTACGCTTATATTAAAGATTACAATAAAGAAATAACCGCTTTTATCACGATTGATATGAATGGTTTAAAGACTATTAATGATACAGGTGGTCATGACGCTGGCGATATTGCTTTAACAACATTAGGCTATTGCTTCTTTAATGCCGCTAACTATAAACAATTTGTTTATCGTATTGGTGGGGATGAATTCGCTATTGTCTGCCGTAAAACAACTAAAGAAGAATTAGAACGATTAATTCAAAGAATAAACGATAACGTCGCTAAAACTAGATATTCATGTTCCATTGGTTATTCATTAAACGAAGATGGTAATAAGACCATCGATCAAATGATTAAAGAATCTGATGAAATGATGTATCAAGATAAAGCAGATTATTACGCTAGAAACAATCTAAATAGAAGACGTCAATAATATTGTTTAGCAGTTTCTTATTTTACTTTCGTCTTATTTAGTGAAGGACCAAAGTGTCTTTACTATAATCTTGAAAGTGAGTCTCCCTTATGAACAAGTTATTAACATTTATCTCCGTCCCTTTATTAGCGACATCTCTTAATAAATGCGTTTTCTTTACTGGTGAAGTATCTGATGAAGAAAAAATCAGTAGAAACAATCCTAGCTATATCCTTAAAAATGGTAGCTATTCTACATTCAAAATCGATATTGATGACTATAGCTATTCTTTTAACGATTCTTTTGGTGGTGAAACAAAGAAAGAAATAATTGATAATTATATTCCAAGTGAAGACTATTTCTATCACGTTGAAGAAAGTGAAGTAGACACTTCAAGTGATATGTTTTCTTTATATGTTGAAAGAAGCATCTTGATGTGGGGAAAAGAGAGCCACACAATGCAGTTTTATAGAAACGGATTCGCTAAAGTCAGTAATTCTTATTATTACAAATTTGACGCTGATGTGGCTGATAGACTATATAACAAAGTCTACGAAGTTTTGGACGCTCATCGTCAAGAAGAAATCGCTAAAGAAAACGAATATAAAAAATACACTGAAGAAGTTAATGACTTTAAACTTTCTGATGTTTTAGAGACTGTTAATAATGAAGAACCATTAAAATTTTTATATCTAACGATATCTGATGACTATCGTTCTACATACATCACTGATGATGGCACGATGAAAGATATATTAGCTAATGGTACTTATGAAGAGACTACTAGACCAAGTGGTAGAGATCTTGTAGACACATTAGAATACAATAAGAGGATTTATGACCAAGAAGGTGAACTCTACTGTATTTATGATATGACTATTTATGAAGCAAACTATATAGTCTCTATAACTAAAAGCATGACTGATAGTTATGAAAGACATTATAGTAACGTTTTATATTTCAAACTTGATCGTACTTCAATGCATGCTTTATTCGATAAAGCTATTGAGATATATGATGAAGTAAAAGAAGAACAAAGAAAATATGAGAACATTATTATTGACTTTGGCATCACTGATGTGATCGATGATATCAAAGAACAAGACCCATTATCACTCGTTTATTATGAACAATCATTTAATATGAATGACAAAGGTCATGAAATAACTGATGACGGGACAATTAAAAATTTATTAATTAACGCGACATATAATGCGTGTAACGATAGTGGTCATCATGATTATGGTGTTAGATATGAAACAATTACTATCACTAATGAAGAAAAAGATGAAACAGGTCGTGTTTATCTAAAATATCAATTCGTTATCTATCGTTATGGTCATATTGCCCATCTCACCTTGGAGTTGGAAGATAAATATGGAAAATCTTATTATGCAGAACAAATACCTCATGAAATTGATAAAGAAACATCTGAAGCGATATTTAATAAAGCTATTGAATTAAAAGAAGCACAAAATAATCAAGCTGAATAATAATCTATACCTTATATATAAATATTATGAAAAAGATATTATTGATGACATTATTACCAATAAGCGTATTTGGTTTATCTAGTTGCGATAGAAATGTCCGTGACCATAATCCTCATAACGTAATGAATGGTCGGTATCATAAGTTCATTTTAACAATGAACAATAAAGAGTATTATATTAGCTCTAGTGATGAGATAGTGGATTCACTTAAAAGCAAGATACTTGATGCTGGAACGTTTAAGAATACATCCTCTACTAGTAATTCATATAAATCATTTACCTATCAAGTTGAAAGAAGCGTCATGATGTGGGGAGCGTTCTCCTTTATGCTTAGATATGTCATCAGTGCGATTGAAGATAAAAATAATGAAGAATTAATTAAATTTGTTATTATAATTGCTTCTATTGCTCTACTCTTAATCGGCTTACAAATCTTTTATCGCATCTATTACGAAGTTAGTTACATTGATATTGAAAATAAACTTAAAAACAATTTATTTAAAACGATCTTAAATAAAGATTATCAAGAAATTAAAAAGACACATGATGAAGAATGGATCCATCGTTTAACTAGTGATACCGCGGTAGTGGCGTCATCTATTTTAACGATCTTACCTTCTTTATGTAGAATGGTGATCCAACTTCTTCTCGCTTTAGTGGCCATCATCTATCTATATCCAATATTTGGTTTATCTTTATTACCATTTATCCTTTTAGTTATCTTATTAACTTATTTTATGCGTAAACGCTTAAAAGTTTATCATCGTATAGTGCAAGAAAAAGACGGCAAGGCTAAGGTCTTCTTATCTGAATCATTACAAGGTTTATCGATTGTTCATAGCTTTGTTAAAGAAGATATCTTTACTAAAAAGAATAGAGACAATTTAGAAGAATATAAGAAAGCTAGATTAAAAAGAAACACATTAAATGTCATCTGTTCAGTTGGCTTTGTTGTTGTTTATTATTTGTTTTATATCTTAGCGATTATATTCTGTGGTAACGCCATTATTAAAGGAGCAATGACTATTGGTTTATTGACCGCTTTAGTGGCTCTTCTTACCCAGTTAACAGGACCATTAGGTAATATTACTTCTATTATTCCTAGATATTATTCTTTACTCGCTAGTGGGGAACGCTTAAGAATGGAAAATAATGAAGAAGTGCATTATTTATCTAAAGAAGATATTAATACTTATTACGAACAAGAATTTATTGGTATTAAGTTTAATGATGTTTCTTATTCATATCTAGATAAATACGGTAATAAAGTCCAAGTATTTAATAAATTTAATTTAAATATTAATAAAAACGAAAAGATCTTAATTAAAGGTCATTCTGGTGGTGGTAAAACCACATTATTTAAATTAATACTTTCTTTGTTAATACCAGAAAGTGGTGAAATTAATTTAATTGATAAAAGTGAACATAAATTAGAAAAAGATTACGCTCATCTTTTTGCGTATGTTCCTCAAGATAATTTATTAATGGAAGGCACTATTAAAGAAGTCATAACCTTATTTAGCGATAACGTTAATAACGAGCAATTAAATAAAGCATTAGAAATAAGTGATTCATTAAGCTTTGTTAATAATCTCGCTTTAAAAGAAGAAACATATCTAAACGAAAAAGGTAGTGGTTTATCTCTTGGTGAGATGGAAAGAATCGCAATTGCTAGAGCGATATATGATGACGCGCCTATTATGCTATTAGATGAATGTAGTGCGTCCCTTGATAGCAATACTGAACAAAGAGTCATATCTAATATCTTAAATATGAAAAATAAAACAATTATCTTAATATCTCATCATAAATACGACGAATCATTATTTGATAAAGTCATTGATCTGGGTGAATAAATGGATAAAGAACTATTTAATAATTATTTAAATAAATATATTCATCTATTAGGGCTTTATCTAAATAAAAGCGTTAGTGATGAAGTAGTTGATGATAATGAATTATCTTTTTTTATTAATCTATCTAAAAGACATTCTTTAACCGCTTTACTTTATAAAGCTTTGAGGGACACGAAAATTAATGTTAATAAAGAATATTTAAATAAATTAGAACAACATTATTTAGCTAATTTAAGAAAAGCTGTTTTATTCGAAAATGAAAGAAAAGAATTATATAAATATTTAAATGATAACCAAATAGATTTCTTACCTTTGAAAGGTATTATTCTTAAGGATTATTATTTAGATCAATACACTAGAGAATTCGCTGATAACGATATCTTATTTAGAAATAAAGATGAAATCGTTAAGAAGTTCTTTACTGATAGAAAATATGATGTCGAATCATTTAAAAAGAGTAACCATGATGTCTATATGAAGAAGCCCTGCTATAACTTTGAAATGCATCGCGCTTTATTTGGGGAATCAATTAAAAATGATAAAGTAGTCAAATATTATAATGACATCTTTAATAGGGCAAATATTAGAGACGGGCATGAATATGTTCTCTCTCATGAAGACTTTTATATCTACTTTACCGCGCATTCATTTAAGCATTTTAATAATTCAGGATGTGGCATTAGAACACTAATCGATTATTATCAATTTTTAAAAAATAATAATTTAGATTTTGATTATATAAATAAAGAATTAGAGAAATTAGATTTATTAGAATTTTCTAATATGATATCGACTTTATCAAATAAATTATTTAATGGTCTATCGTTAGATGATAAAGAACACGAAATACTTTTATATATCGCTAGTAGTGGTACTTATGGCACTTTAGAACACGCTGTTGCTAAAGGTGTTAAAGAACAAGGCAAATTCAAATATATGATGTCGAGAGTGTTCCCTCCAATGTCAGTTTATAGATCCTTATATCCTTGGGCATATAAAACAAAAGTACTTATCCCAGTAGCGTGGCTAGTAAGAGCTTTTAGAATCTTATTTAAAAATCCAAGACGCGCAGCGACAGAATTAAAGATGATCTCTAAAAGTGATGCGAAAAAGGAAGAAAAATAGTATTGTTGTAAAAAATAGGTACTGTAGTACCGAAATATACTTGTTTTAATTGCGAAATAGGTTATAATATAGTCATGGTAATCTATCACGGAAGTAAAACGGTTGTTGTTAAACCAAACGTCAAAGGCTCTAACACCACAAATGACTATGGCCCTTCTTTCTATTTAACAAAAGACATTAATGCTGCTAAATCATGGGCTTGTAAAAACAATAGCGTTGGGTTTGTTAACGAGTATAAAGTAGATGATAAAAGATTCAGCGAATTGAAGATTTTAGATCTGACAAACAAAACGAAATTTAGCGTTTTAAATTGGATTGCGATATTAATGCACTTTCGCGAAATCGATAATTCTTTTGCTAAGCGCAATAAATTGGTTTTAGAATGGCTTGAGAAATATTACATTGATGTTGATTTATATGATGTTGTAATTGGTTTTAGAGCGGATGACTCTTATTTTAGGTTTCCAACAAGTTTTATTTCTAACGACCTATCATTTGAAGACTTAGAAAATGTATTTTTGTCAGGTAACTTAGGCGTGCAATATGCCTTCGTATCAGAACGTGCTATTAATTTGCTAAGGTATAATGGCTTTATTAAGTGTAACGAACAATATTTGGGTCATTATTATTCGATTGTAAAAGATGCTACAAACAAATTTGATGAGTTGATATCAAGACCAAGAGATCCGAATAAGAAATATGTCTTAGATTTGATGAGGGAAGATAATGAACACTAACTATTTCTACGAATTCGTTAATAAGTTAGAAAGAGTCCTTTCTGTAGCCTATGAAGTTAAATATTCATTAGGGGCATTAGAAAAGCAGATTTCATATTGTTCTTATTTTCAAAAAATTGAGGACGACGGTGGTGAATTAGCGCCTATTATCGTCGAAGAGAAATTAATAAAAGAAGTATTCCCTGAAATTACCATTAATCTTGATAACATCCCTGTTCATAATCAATGCCTTTGGGCAGCAGAAAGTTATTTACACATACAAGAAAACACTGGCTTAACTTTTGAAACAATATTTTTATATATTCCTATTGAAATGATGTATCAATATTTCCCTGTATATCATGAGATGGATTTTTCTCAGATTGTTGATGAATTCATAAGACTTTTTAAGGAAAAATCCGTTATAGACATTTTGTGTGAAAGGTATCGTTATTCCATGAAATATGTTGGAGAGATAACTAATATCTCCTATGAAACACTATTGAGTCTTAAGCAGAGAAAAAGAGACATCTCTAAAGCAAATTATGAGATGGTATATAAAATATCTAAATTTTTACATGTGAGGGCTAGTACCCTCGCGGAATTGAACAATAATAATTACTGATTGCTTTTTCTTCTATCGACATTTTTTCTACGTTCAATGCCGTTACTTACATAATAATGAGTTTTATCTTTATACATCATTTCATCAGCGATGAGGCTTAATTCGTGAATAGACATGTTGTCTTTTCTTTCTGCGTAACCTATCGCCGCGGTATAAGGAGTTTTGGCTAATTCTTCTTTAATCTTATTCACAGTTTTTTCTAAGATATTTTCTTTTAAAGATAGGCTAAGAATGATGAACTCATCTGTATGCCTAAAAGATATCCACTCTAACGTAAATTATTAAAGAATGTTATCCTCCTAGCACCAGGAGGATTCATTTTTTATGGGATATAACGTTTATTCTGCCGAATATAAGATGGCTACTGTTGAAGAATATATTTC
>JAGBLL010000059.1 GCA_017635465.1 Bacilli bacterium | reverse complement strand
GTTCGCAAAAAAGATATAAATGAGTCACTTAGAATTGAACACAAAAAGAAGAAAAGAGTTTCTTAACAGTTTATCTGTTATATTTATAATGCAAATTAAAAGGGGCTAAGTCACCTCATAGGTTTCTTAACAGCCCCTTTTGTTTTGGAAATAAATAATATGCTAGAATAATTTCATAAAATTGGAGATTAATCATATGAGAGTTTTAATTATTAACGGTAGTCCACGTTTAAACGGCAATTCAACTAAATTAATTTACGAAATGGTAAAAATCTTCAATAAGGAAGATGTTGAAGTTGATACTTATCAGATAGGCGCTAAGCCAATAAGAGGTTGTATGGCGTGTAACTATTGCTATGAACATGGAAAATGTGTATTCAAAGACGATGTTAATGATTTAACGAAAAGATTAGAAGCCTCTGATGGTTTAGTTATAGTCTCTCCTGTTTATTATGGTTCTGCGAATGGCTCTATTATCTCTTTATTAGATAGATTATTTTATAGTTCTAATTTCGATAAACGTTTTAAAGTGGGTGCGGCATTCGCTGTTGCTAGACGCGCAGGAACAACTGCGACATTTGATGAATTAAATAAATATTTCACTATTAATCAAATGCCAGTGGCGTCTGGTAGATATTGGAATAATGGCTTTGGTAGAGAACAAGGACAAATAGAAAAAGATGAAGAAGGACTTCAAAATGCAAGAGTGGTAGCCCGTAATATGGTTTTCTTAATGAAGGCTATTAGGGACGCTAAAGAGAAGTATGGCTTACCAGAAAAAGAAGAAACCAAATATACGCATTTTATAAAATAAGAGGTTTTCTTTTAATTAAAGCTTTTGATATAGTAGTGATAGCAAAACATTAGGAGATTCTTATGGCGGAAAAATATTATAGAGTAATTTTTGTTTATCCAGATGGTCATATCGAAGATATTGATGATACTTTTAAAACAGGCTCTGAAGCCCTTGAATATGGCAACCAAATTATGGGTCAAATTTCTAGTACAGAACGATATCGTAGTAAATATTCAGAAGATAAAAAAGATCCTTATTTCATGATCGTAGAAGTTAAAGGCAAAAAACGTTCTTTAGTTTACGATAATAGAAAATAAAGAATAAATGATAATTGAAAAAGGTCTTGGTTAACTACAACCAGGACCTTTTATCATTACTTATTGATTATAAGAACTATTATATGGAACAGGTTCTTCTAATTCTCCTTTATGATAGCCGTTAATTAATCTAATTAAGCATTCATTTAATAATTCGACAGTTAATTTTTCCTTAACAGTTGGTTTTTCATGAGAATAACCGATACCAGAATCATCAGTTAAGTAGACATATTGTCCACCGGTGATGAGAGATTGAGAACGGAAATAGAATTCTGTCTTTTTGTCAATGCCACTTCCAGATACTGTCATAATTTGAATACCTTTTTCAGCGGCGGTATCAACAGCTTTAGACCATTTAGCTAAGTCGCTATCATGGGCTGGTGCATCCGCAACGTGGAAGATTAATTTTGTACCTTTTGAAGACCATTGTTTATTAACAGCTTCATCAAGAGCGGTTTCAACAGCTTCTTCGAAGTCACCGCCACCAGAGGCTTGTTGCTTGGCTAAGAAGGCTTGCTGAGAAGCGATATCTTCCGTAAAATCACTATAGCGTGTCACGTATTCATCTTTGACATCACGATATACCATCATCGCTAATGAAACTTTAGATGTTGGATTATCGGATTTAACTTTACCAATAACATCATCAATTTCAGTTTTGATATAACGCATTTCATCACCCATACTACCAGTAGCATCGATAACAAACATAATTTCTAAGTTAGTAGCGGTGGTATATTCGTTTTCTAAATCAATAACATCATTATCTTTTACATCTTTAGTGACGAGTTGTCTTTGACCATTTTTATCGATGTAAGAGATATCAACGGCATATGATTCTTTATCTTCTTTAGCAAAGAGATAAGCATTATGGAAATTATCAACATGGAATGTCTTGTTATCTTCTTTTAATGTGACATAGACATCATTAGCGTTATTAACTGTTAATTTAACGCGGTGATAAGAATTGAAATTAGCGCCTGCGATAGTTTTGTATTGATTAAATGGGCCATCGCCATTTTGTCCTTTATCGGTAATCTCTTTCCAATAATCATAATATTTATTATCGTCAAGAGCGGAACATGTTAATTGACCTGCAGGTAAGACATATCTACTTGTTTTGCCAGTTGAAGTGTCATCATCTACTTTTGAGGCATCTGCAGAACCGATAGAAGTAGCGGCAGGAGCGCTTATTTCTCCCATGTAGGCTTCACTTCCTCCAATTGCAGGAGCGGCGCTTGGGGTGTAACCCGCGAAACCGCGGTCATCACCTTCTCCTGCTGGTTTATAATAATATCCTCCCGCACTATTTGAACAAGCTGCTAACGAGACTGATGCTAGGCTAAGGAATAAAAATTTAATAACTTTTGTTTTCATTTTGGATGTCCTCCTACACATTAAGACGGATAAAAAAATGAAAACTGCTAAAAATAATTATTAATTGCTAATATAATTTTTGATATAAGGAAAACTATCAAAACAGGCGATTTAAGAAGAGAAACTACTATTTATAGTAATTTATCCATTGCATACGCCTATGCGTGTATATGAGCGCAAAAACTAATAAAAAGGAGTAAAATAACAATATGGGCATATTTTCACATCATTATATTAAGTTCTTTGTTCATCGTTATGATAAAGAAGTAGGGATTCCATATCATTCTCACTTCGATTTTATTGGTTTGCGTCAAGAAACATATAAATTCACCAATAGTGATGGTATTGATATCGCTTATTTCTATTATTATTACGATAATTATCAAAAAGATAAGATTATCTTATTCTGCCATGGCATGGGTCCAGGTCATACTGCCTATTTAGCGGAAATTAATGAATTAGCGAAAGCGGGATACAAAGTTTTAACTTTAGATTATCGCGGATGTGATAAATCAGGTGGTGATTATCTAAAATCACTTAATAAACCCACAAGAGATGTGATGGATTTGTTAAAACACCTTAAATTAGAGCAAGAAATCGTTTTAGTGGGCCATTCATTAGGGGGTTATACCGCTTTAAACGTTATTAATTTAAGAAAAGATATTAAAAAGGCAGTAATTTTATCTGGATTTATTGAAATGTCGTCATTATTAATGAAATTCGTTCCTAATAAGTTCATTCTTAATAGAATTCTCCATTTTGAAAGAAAAATTGAGCCACTTTATTATGGAATTGATAATATTTCTTATCTAAAGACCACTGATGACGATATTTTATATATCCAATCAATTGATGATGGAATGGTGCCATATGATATTGGCCTAAAAATAGTGGAACAAATTAATAATCCTCATATTAAAACAATTAAATTAAATAATAAGAAGCATAATCCAAACTACACCGCTGAAGCAGTGGCTTATATGAACGATGTTTTTGGTAAATATAATCTTTTAATTAAAAATAAAGAAATAAAAACAGATGAAGATAAAATTAATTATTTCAAAAACGTTTCATTAGACCGTCTAGTGGAACAAGATCCAGAAATAATTAAAGCTATATTGGATTTCATTAGATAATGCTTATATGAAAAGGCGGAACCTCACGGAACCGCCTGTTTTTATAATTATTTATATATTCTAGTAGAAGATGCTTCTCCAAGTAGTGAATGCTGTTTCACTTGATGGATAGTTAACTGGAGCACCAGAGATAACGCCTAAGCCATTGGCGTTGCCAGCGGCATTACCTTTTCTAGAATATGCCACTAATGAGGTATATGCTGTCTTAGCTTCATTAATCACATCTTGGAATGCGCTATAAGTGGCGTTATTTCCAAGTTTGTTCAATAAGTCTAAGCCATCGATTTCACCATATGCATCATAGCCGTTTTGTGAATACCAATAGTAGTTAATATCACCAAAGTCTTTGACACTCTTTAACAATGTTTTGAATGCACTGTAATTAGATTTAGCGGTACTCTTAATGGCTTCAGCCATCGCTTCAAATTTAGCGTGATAGTTTTCCATCTTGGATAAATTCAAGTAAGAAAGAGTTTGATCATCGCCATATTGAGCAACGAAGGCATCACAGTTAGCTTTTAAAATTGTTGGAGTATCTTTGCCTTCATATAAATCATCAAGCCACTTATCATAAACCCAACCTTCACCGGCTTCAGCTTCTTCAGAACCAACCATATAGTTGAAGTAGTGTGAATTGAATTCAGCGATATCTTGAATTTGCATTAAGCAAGCGTCATAACCGATGAATTCGAGCTTATTAACACCAAATGCTGGGAAGACGTTTTCGAAAGCTGCTTTGGTTTCAGAATTGGTTAAGCTATTGTCTGAGCCAACAGTGCTATCGAAGCAAACACCATCTAAAGCACCACCGTGGTTCCATAAGATAACACCCATTTTTTCTGCTGGATATTCTTGTAAGCCCCAAGTTAAGAATGATTCAAACACTGATTGCTTACCCATATTTTCTTTTGTGAGTTTTTCATCTAAGACGAGGGATTTGTTTTCAACGTGGTAACGGGATAGTTTGGAAGCATCAATACCATAGTTGTGCCATGATGTTGAACCACCTGTTTCGATAATGATATTGACGTCTTCTGGTTGATTGTTGACTTTTAAGATTTCAGTAATGTCAGAAGATGCTAAGCCGTTATCGCTTTCAAGGTCAGCGCCACAGATGTAGAGCATAATGGTCCAAGCATCTAAGACAACTTCTTTAACTTCAACATTGAATGAAGCTTCTAATACTGTTCTCTTAGCAAATGTTTTAGCGGTAATGGTGGCGTTACCTGCTGCAATGGCAGTAACTAAACCATTTTCATCAACTTTAGCAATGCTTTCATTGGATGAAGACCATGTAATCTTGCTTAATGAATTAGCGTTTTCTGGGATGTATTTTACATCGATGCTATTCTTTTTACCGATTGCGAGTTCTTGTTTACCTTCAAGAGCGATGCCTGTTGGATAGATAATTTCTTCTTGAGATAATTTGAGAATTTGTGTGTACACTAAGTTACCATCGAAAACGTTTGAATAAGTGGTAAGTGTATTGTTATCTAAATTGATGCAAAGTTTACCAAAATCTTTATTAGCGTTAGCGATAATAGTGGATCTAGATGTGATAACCATTGACCATTCTGTAGAACCTTCATCAAAAGCTAATTGACCAAGACCAGTAGCGCCTAATTTTCTGCCATAGATATCAGTGAATGTGAAACTGGTACCAACTTTATTAATTGTGAAACGCCAGACATCTTTTTCAATACCATCTAATTTGGTATCAGTAGATCTGCAACTTTCTGCTTTTAATTTGCCATCTGCAAAGTCATTAATAACTAAACCTTTTGCAACATTACCGAAGATAATTGTTTGGCCATCTTCAATAGTGGCTTTTGTTTTAATTGGGGAAGCAGTAATTTTTTGATTTGGGAATTCAACGAATGAATTGATACGTAATGAGAACACTTTGTTAACTGTTTTAAATGATACTTCAACGTCGCCTTCTGCTTTGTAAGCGACATAGGAACCATTATCGTTGTTGACTGTCCAACCTTCCGCTTGCAAGGCAACAGCGTATTGGTCAGCAATTGTATCAACACCCGCTTGTCCTTCATCATTAGTGGAAGCAATGAAGTATTTGCTACCATCTTGTTCTGGTTCAGTTTTTTCTTCCCAAGCATCATAACCGACTGGGGAGATGACAGGAGTGGTAATATTTTCTAATTGTAAGAAACTATTTAACTTATCGAGTGGGAATTTGTTCTCCCTTTCGTTAACAAGAACTTTTAAGTTACATGTTTTACCTTTATAAGTAACTGTTAAGTTTTGTTCACCTGGATTTTGAGCGTCATAACCAGTAACTTCATAGTTATCTAATGTTACTTCAGAACCATCGGAGTATTTAGCCACAACAATGATATCTAAGTCTTCACCGTATTCGTAGCTTTCTTTGTTACTAACTGCGGTGATATTCACTAATACTGGATCATTAACAAGAACCTTTAAGTTACATGTTTTACCTTCATAAGTAACTGTTAAATCTTGTTCACCAGGATTTTCAGCGTTGTAACCAGTAACTGTGTAATTATCGATTACAACTTCAGAACCATCGGAGTAGTGGGCTTTGACAATGATATCTAAGTCTTCACCGTATTCGTAGGCTTCTTTATTTGTGCTAGCACTGATATTGACTAACACTGGATTATCAACTTTAACTTTGACTGAGCATGTCTTTCCTTCGAATGACACTGTGAGGCTCTGCTCACCAGTCTTTGTGGCATCATAACCTGTAACTTGATAATCGGTAATAGTTACAGAGGTGCCGTCAGAATAATTAGCGGTAACTGTAAGATCTAATTGTTCGTTGCCATATGCATAACTTGTTTGGTTATTAACTGCTGTAATGCCTGTTAACACGACTGGCGCTGGAGCTTCACTTGAAGAAATTGCTTCTGATGAACTTGGCGCGGCAGATGAACTTGGTGTAGGTGTCACAGATGAAACACCTGGCAAGCTACTAGCCGGAACGCTAGAAACAACACTAGCAGCGGGAGTGGTGGATGCATTGCTTTGATTAGATTGGCCTTGTGGTTTATTACAAGCAACTAACGCTACAAAGATGCTAGACACCAATGAACCTGCAACTAACAATTTTTTTAACTTGTTTGCCATGTTATTCCTCCTTTTCTTGATGGATATACTAATTTAGTATACATTTTATGCTTATTGATGAATTTAGCAAGAAAAAGTAATATTTTTTGATTTTATCAAACAATGACAAAACTAAGAAAAGTGTAATATTGCGTGCGTTAAAAAAGGATCAGATTACTCTGATCCTAATTTGTTTTTTTAAGCTCTATTCTTAGTTACCGTAGTAAGCTTTAGCGTAGAATGAGTTGATGTCACCAGCAGTAGGATGTGACCATGAGAAGATTTTGAATTCAAGAACGACGTCAGCATCTTCGTTGTAATATGTACGAGTTTGAGCAGCGATACCTTCATAGACATCTGGTGTCCAGTCTTCAACCATTGTGAAGCCTTCTGGAACAAAGGCTGTTTCAATCCAACCAATAATCTTGTCAAGTGAAACGCTGGAAGCTAAGTAACCAGCTTCAAGAGCATATGTATTGTTACCTAAATCATCGTATTCGCCTGTTTGTGTAACCATACTAGCGATGTTAGCGATAACTGATTGAGGTGTGATTTCACCCATAATGAATGTACTGTAAGCTAAGATAGCAACATAACCAGCATCAAGGTGATCTTGAACTTCCATGCATGGGACTGTGCCTGATTCACCGAATGTACAGGCATAACCAGTAAGGCCACTTTCTGTGTTATTGAAGTATTCAAGATTCCAACCAGCTGTTTCTAAGTCTTCGATGTAAGCAGCGTATTCTTCAGCAGTAGCATTGCCAACTTGCACTAAATAGAAGCCACTTGATTCAACATATTGGTCAGAAGAGAGATAGACACCGTTAGCTGTTTCGAAATCTGGTAATTCGATATCAGCTGGATCAATTCCTAATGTAGCCCAGTATGCTAATAATTCAGCAGTGGCATCAGCAGCAGTCATTGGAGGAACTGGTTCTTCGTAAGAGAATGTAATTTTGACATATGAAGAATATTCTTCAATCGCTAATGTAGCGCCTGTTTCACCAAGGGTAGCAACATAGTCATTTGGCCGACTTGCACTTGGGTGAGATGTTGTCCAACCAGCAGCGACTAAGGCTGTTTCATAAGCTTGCATATCAGCTAAAACTGAATTGTAGATTCTAATGAAGCCATTACCTGCTTCAACTCTGTATGTTGATGGAGCATAGTAAGCTGGAGCATTTGTTTCAATGTCATAATCAGCGAAGAATGCATCGATTGCAGCGGCAACTTCTGGTGCTTCAACGTTTTCTGCAGGAACATAATCTGGATCATCGAGATAGTCACCACCGATGTAAATCATTGTGTAACCACGGACATATTCGACTGTGATGCAAGCCATATCGTTAGTTGCTAATTCCCAGTCAGAGTATTTGCTAACCCACGAGAATCCAGCTTCTTGGATGTTGGCTTCAAATTCAGCAACGTAGTCACCTTCTGTTGCTAAATAAGCAGTTGTTCTCATTGTACCAGCGTGTGAACCACTTGCATATTTTGTTGTTGAGTACTTGGCAAACCAATCACCATCAACATTAACGCCATCGAACCAGTTGTCTTCTTTGTAAGCTAATTCAACGATTTCATCTGGGAATCCTTCAACTGCATTGTAACCGTTTTCAAGGAAGTATGCTTCATCGTATGGTTCCATGAGTGTTGGACCAAAGAATTTAGCAAATGTCCAACCATCTCTTTGTATAATATCGACTTCGCGATCTTGGTTTTCATCAAGCCAACATTCATATTCTTCATTATATTCAAAACCGAGTGCTTCAACTTGGCCAGCTAAATCAGCAGCGAATTCGCCTTCTGTAGCGGCTAAAACGTAGTAGTAGACACCATCAGCGCCCATATCGTTTTTGTCACTATCAACATACCAATCACCATCAAGGTTGACACCTGGAAGGTCTTGAGGATCTAGTTGAAGGGTTGCGTCGACAAGATCTTTTGGATAACCTTCGACTAATTCGAATCCGAGATCTTCAAAGAATTCTGCTGAATATGGATCAACATATGGAGGCATGTAAACATCAATTTCGTTACCAGCTTCGTAGCTTGATGAAGCTTCAAACCAGTTGAAGGAAACTTCGATTTGATAGCCTCTTGGAGTTGTTTTGATGTAATCTCCACCGAATTCAGCTGCGGCTGGATTATATTCGAAACCAGCAGCAATTAATCTTTCACCATAGTCTTCGACTAAGTTGTATGGGTTATCATCACCGATGACATAAAGATCGAATCCATACCAACTTTCATAATAAGTGCTGAAGCTGTGATACATTGTATCAGGATTGAGATCAACAAATGGGAGTGCGCCACCGAGATATTTGTTCATTTCGGTTTCGACTTCTAAGTCCCATCTGAGTTCTTCTTTCATGTTGTTGACTTTAGCCCAGTGACCATTGTTCTTGGCGTAGATATCTAAATTATTTAAATCGAGATATGTGTCACCATCTTTGCCATCGGCATCATCTGGACGACCGTAACCATTGCTGAATGAGTTACCAGCTTCACCAGTATCACCCTTATCACCTTGATCACCTTTGTCACCTTTGTCGCCTTTTGGACCTTGTTCACCTTGAGCACCTTTGATGTTACCAATTTTTGCCCAAGCACCGTTTAATTTGAGGAAGACATCCCATGTAGCGATATTAATGAATAAATCGCCTTCTTTACCGCCATCAGCGGCTGGGTCTTGTGCGTCGGCGAAGATTTGTGAACCTGCAACACCTTGTAAGCCTTGTTCACCTTGTAAGCCTTGAGCACCTTTAATGTTACCGACTTTATTCCAAGCACCATTCACTTTAAGGAAGACATCCCAAGAGTTGATGTTGATGAATAAGTCGTTGTCTTTACCAGCAGCGGCTGCTGGATCATTGACATCAGCATAGATTTGGGAACCATCAGCGCCAGGAAGACCTTGGTCACCTTTGTCACCCTTATCACCTTTGTCACCTTTTGGACCTTGTTCACCTTTGAGGTTGCCGATCTTTTGCCAATTGCCACCGATCTTTAAGAAGAGATCCCAGGAAGAGATGTTAACAAACACGTCACCATCTTTACCACCTGCTGCAGTTGGGTCATTGACATCAGCATAGAATTGTGAGCCGTCGGCGCCTCTGATTGATTCTAACCACTCTTCGTATGTTAGAGCGCCACCTTCGGCAACGTACAACTTGTAGACATCTTGTTGTCTATAGTTTGTAGCATTGTAAGATGCAGCTGGGCCACTTAAGTTACAGCCAGTTAAGAGCATGCCACCTAAAGCCAAGCCGACAAACAATTTTGAAATTTTTTTCATAAACTGCGTTTTCTCCTTTTCGTGTTTAAATTTGTTTAAAATGGTATTACCTCAAAGAGCAGAAAACAACAAAAAATTTAAAAAATAAAAATTAGGAAAAATATTATCAATGAGTGAACGCGCTCACGTATGAAAGAAATAACAAGAAAAATTCACCACAAGTGGTGAATGGTGTGATAAATCTATTCTTAAGATGTGACTCACGTGTGATTTGAGAAGAAAAATGAGCCAAATCTAGAATGTTACAAAAATTGGAATCTGTATACCAAAAATCTCGGACCGTAATTTTTAACTGCCTATTCCGTAAAATGGAGTGCCTTTCTTACAGCCAGAAGAATGATTATATTGATGTTAAATCAAATATTCAACTATTATTTTAAAAAATGTAAAAAAATTTATTTTGATTTACCATACAATTTATGTAGAAACAGTGGTAGATAACAATCAACTTTAATGAAAGATAAATACAAATTCTTTTTGTTGTACTTTTTTGAAAATATTAATGCGTTTATTTCTTGCAATGCTCTCACACTCGTGTATTATTTATTAACAAATGAAATAAAGGCTAGGGCCGAGTATGAAAAAGTCTATTAATTTACTAGCGGTTATCGGAACATTATCTATCCTATTAACCAGCTGCAATGTTAAAACAAGCAGTGAATCATTAAGTCAATCTAGTGATCAATCAAGCGCTGCTCCAAGTAGTGTTTTTAGCAGTAGTTCTGAAGCACCAAAACCAGTAACCTATACCATCACATGGAAAAACTATGATGGCAAGGTTTTAGAAATTGACGAAAATGTTCAAAAAGATACGACTCCAACATACGATGGTTTAACCCCAAGCCGCGCAAGTGATGCACAGTTCACATATATTTGGACTGGTTGGACTCCAGAAGTGAAGCCAGTTTCCGGTAATGCTGAATATGTCGCCACATTTAAAACCGAAACAAATAAGTACACAGTTACCTGGAAGAACGAAGACGGTAGTGTGTTAAAGAGCGAAGATGTCTTCTATGGAACCACTCCTACATACGATGGAGAAACACCAACTAAAGCTAGTACTGCTGAATACGATTATACATTTGATAAATGGTCTCCTAACGAAGGTCCAATTACTGGAAATACAACATATGTAGCTTCTTTTAAACAAGAGTTAAGAAAATATAAAGTCACATGGAAAGATGATGACGGTACTGTTTTAAAAGAAGATGAAGTCCCATATGGCACTGTTCCAAGCTATGGAGATGAAGTCCCAGTTAAAGAAAGCACCGCTGAATTTTCATATGTCTTTGATAAATGGTCACCAAGTGTTACATCTGTGACCGGTGATGCTGAATATACAGCTTCATATAATAGTGAAGTTAGAAAATATATTGTCACTTGGGTTAATTATGATGGTTCTGTTTTAGAAGTTGATAAAGAAGTTCTATATGGCACAGTTCCAACATATGATGGACAAGAACCAGTAAGAAATAATAAACCTAATGCCGAATTTACTTTCAAGGGTTGGTCACCAGAAATTAAAAAAGTGACCGAAAATGTCACATATACCGCCGAATATAATGCGACAGGTACATTTGTTTTCACCCCTGTCCAATATGAAACTAGAACAGGATATACATTAAGTGACATCAATGGCGCTCCTTGGATTAACGCAAATATTGTTGGTGAAATTAATAAAATCAAAAAGCCGTCATTGAAGGATGACTTCTATACATCAATTAACTACGAAAGAATTAGAGATAACGGTGGTGGCGCTTTCGATGAATGCAGCGATATCGCAGATTCTGTATTTGATGCCATTTATAGTGGTGATGTTGTTAATGAAACCACTAATGGTGATGCATTAAGAGATGCTCTAGGCTATTTCAAAAACGGTGCTATTGATGCTGTGACATCATATTTCCAAAATTTTGATGCAGAAACATATCTTAATTCCAAAGCTATTTTTGCTTCTAAGAGTTCATTATTAAAACTTTCTCCAACAGATGATGGTTATAAACTTACTCTTAACGATGGATACTTTAATGGAGCCTATTCCACGCTTCAATTTGCATGGCTGTTTGGTAATACAACTTCTAGCGCTGCAAACATTCTCACTAAATTATCAAGTTACTTTAATCTCGGTTATAGCAATAGCGATATTTCTTCAATTAAGGATCGGGAATATCAAATATTTTATAAGATTTATTCAGATGCCTATAGTGGAGTTTCTGGCACAACAACATATAAACTAAGTCAATTGCCGTGGGCTGAAGTTAAATCTGCATTGACTGATTTAGGCATGGCTCCTACTACAAGAATTTCATTCAATAAGATATACCTTAATGGTTTGAATATGATGTTCAATAATTCAGATCAATATCTTAAAGATATGGTTATCACTCGCTTGGCTTATGATATGCGTTTCTTAGTGGGTATTGATAAGTATAAAACCATTAACCAATACATTTCACAGATGGCAGATTATTATAGCCAAGAAGCGAACCTATATTGGTATGACGATGACACTATCGCAAAAGGTATGCTTAAAACATGTTTCTCAACCATATTTGAACAAGCATATGTTGAAACTATCAGTTCTGAAGAAATTAAGGCAGAAGTTGCTGCATTAATCGAAGATGTTTTAGATGCATACAAAACATTAGCGGATAATTCTTGGCTTAGTGCTATGACAAAGTACAAGATGAAAAGAAAACTAGAAAAGATGTCATACGTCTCATGCTTTGCAGATTACTATACAAAATTTGGCAAGGTGATAGGCGAAGGCCTTACTCCTCAAAATTTGTTTGATATCTATAAAGCATATTTAAATAAAGACGTCGACACTATGCTTCTTGCGAGCAGTGAGGAATTAGCAATGTTTGATTCAATGCGCTGCTACGTGGTTAACGCTTTCTATTCTCCTACCGATAATTCATTTGTCATTCTGAATGGTTTAGTATCAGGCTTCCTTGGTAGTAGTGTTGAAGAAAAATATGGTATGCTAGCGATGGTTATTGGCCACGAAATTACCCACGCCTTTGACTCGAGCGGTTCTCAATTCGATGAAAATGGTAACCAAAATGAGTGGTGGACTGCGGAAGATAAGTCTGCTTTCAACACTAAAGTTAACAAATTAATATCTTTCTATAATAAAATCGAACTAAAGCACAATTATAACGTCAACGGCGACACTGTTGATGGTGAAGCGACCGCTGATATGGGTGGTATGAAAATTGCTCTTCAATTGGCGAAGAAAGTTGAAAACTTTGACTATGATAAATTCTTTAGAACATTTGCCTATGTCTGGGCAAGCCATCCAATTAATCTTGGTGAGGTTGAAAATAGAGCACAAGATCCTCACCCATTCAATTATTTAAGAGTTAATGTTACTCTTTCTCAATTCGATGAATTCGTGGAAACATATGGCATTGAACCAGGTGATGCGATGTATGTTCCAGAAGAACAAAGAATTAAAATTTGGTAATGATTTATAAGATATGAGCGCTCATACGGGCGCTCTAACTTTTTTATAAAAACACGCGAGTGTATAATGAAAATATGCTAAATAAAAATGATATACTTTTGACCTCACATTTAACACTAAAATCAATCGAAGAAAAAGACAAAAATAACATGCTAAAAATCGTTAAAGATCCGCTTGTTAAAAAGTCATATATGCTTCCTGATTTTAACGATGAAAACGAGGAAGAAAAATTCTTTAAAAAACTCATGAATTATTCGCTTGATAAGAATCATTTTGTCTATGGAATTTATACTGATAAAATCATAGGTTTTTTAAATGATGTCGAAATGAAAAATGATGAGATAGAAGTTGGATATTTTATTGATTCAAACGAGTGGAATAAAGGTTACGCTACTGAAGCTTTAAAAGCGGCAATACAAGAACTATTTCGCTTAGGTTTTAAACGCGTTATCGCTGGTTACTTTGAAGATAATCCTGCAAGTGCTAGAGTGATGCAAAAAAGCGGCATGAAAAAGATTGATAGAACTGATGTGGTGGAGTATCGAAATGCTAGTCATCGCTGCTACTATTACGCTATCGAAAAATAAAAAATATTTGTTTACTAATCTGAGATTTGGTAACTTTATTGAGAAGTTAGAAAACGAATTATGAAAAGAGCATTTGAACAGTTTAAAAAGCATTGGATTATGAATCTTGTTACATTCATTATTTCTTTGATGATTGCAGCACTTATTTTCTGTTTGATGTTCTTCTTAAGAGATAGAACTTTTGGTGACGCAGTGAGCTCCGTTGGCTTTGCGACAATCATCATCCTTTTGCTTGGTTTATTGTCCTGGATGGCACATTTAGGGGCTTTTGATACTATTTCTTTTGGTTTTAAGCAAGTGGGCAGCATGCTCTTTGCTAAAGATGCTAGAAGAGATGGAAGCTTTGCGGATTACCGTGCTGATAAGATAAAAAAGAGAGATAATTCCTCATTTAATTTCATTGCCATTTTATTAGCGGGAATATTACTTACAATCGTTTTAATCGTTCTTGAAATTATTTATAACGTCAAACTATATTCGTCTTTTTCATAAGAAACCCTTCTTGGAAGTGTAACGCAAAAAACTATTTACACACTTTTTCATGCGTGTATAATTGTAGGCATAACATTTTTTGTGTACGCACACAACAAGGAGGTAAAATATGAAAAAACTGGGACTACTACTCTGTGCCACTGGTGCTATGGTTTTAGCCGGATGTGGTGCAATTGCTTCTCAGCTCAAAGATTTACCAGAACGTGATGCTCGCGTCATTGTTGAAGTTAACAAGAAACTCAATAAATTAGACGCAAACGAAACCAAAAAGGCTCAAGCTGCTGTTTATGAAAATATTAAACAAGCCGCAACATCCAACATTAGAATGATTGGAAATTACACAGTCTTGAATAACGCATTTGTTCTTGAAGTAAATTCTAATGACATTGAGAGCATTAAATCAGTTCCTGGCGTCAAGAGCGTGACTGTTGATAGACTCCACTGGGAAAGAGAAATCAACAATGACTCCTACATTACACTCGATGGAGGTAATGCTAATGACGCAGTCGATGAAAGCAAGAATATCTCTGCTGAAACAATGCATTTGCCTGAAGACAATAACGAAGGTGAAGGTACAATTGTTGCTATTCTCGATAACGAATTCCATTTTAGAGCCGAAACCAAAGTCAATGGTGTCACCATTCCTGAATGGCACCACGAAGTCTTTGATCCATTGGCCAGCGATGTGGCTGTCAGATACACATTTGACGACATCAAAGGTACAGTTGGCTTAGTCGCTTCTAGAAACAAAATTAAAAAGGCTGGTCAAGAAGGTTCTTTATATCTTAACAATAAAGTTCCATTCTATTACGACTACGGCGGTTATAGTAAAGTTTACGGTAAACGTGGTCCATTACAACACGATGTCCATAGTGATCTTTCATACCATGGTTCACACGTTTCCTCAATTACCGCTGCTAATGCTCCAACTTACAAAGGTATCGCTCCAAAAGCCCAATTAGCGTTAATGAAGGTCTTCACAGACTATGATGCTAAAGGTATTGGTGAAAAGATTGGCTTAAGCAACAGAACAGGTGCTTATGACACATCCATCTTAGATGCCTTAGAAGACTGCATTAAATTGAAAGTTGATGGCATCAACATGTCATTAGGTAGTGACTTAGATGACTTCGATAGTGAATCCATCACTTTAAAAACATTAACAAGATTAGCCAAAGGCGATCCAGAAAATGGCATCCCAGCCATCTTAACTTCTATTTCCGCTGGTAACTCTGGTAAATCCTCATATTCATCAACAGGTGCATATGCTAACTGGATGCCAGAATCAGTCGAAACAGGTATCATGTCCAGCTACGCTAATAACGCTGCTGTCATGACCATTGCTTCTGGTCACCCAACCAAAATCTTCTACGAAAACGCTTTCGTAGCCGGCAATAAGAACATCGCCTTCGAAGACCAAATCGTCAATAGACCAGGTTTAGATGATGACTACGATAAAGAATTCCGTATTAAAGAAGTTTTCCCACAAGACGGTGAAGGTAATCCAACCGGCACAGTTGATTGGGTTTATGTTCCAGGTTTTGGTACATCCGCTGATTATAAGAACTTAAACGTTGAAGGCAAAATCGCCGTCGTTAACCGTGGTAGTACAGCGTTCGCTGATAAATACGCTGTTGCCGCTGATAAAGGTGCTATCGCCCTTGTCATTATCAATAACGACCCAACAGCCTCCAGCTTCAACTTCCGTTGTAGCTTCGGTGATGGTTTCAACCCAACAATGCCATGTGCCCTTGTCTTATTTAAAGATAAAGCGTTCTTTGAAAGTGCTGAATCTGGTTCTTTCGGTATCATCAACAAACAAGTTAGTGATAACCCAGCCAAATACACAGTTAGTGAATTCTCCACTGATGGTGCCACATTTGACTTAGATCTCAAACCAGAAATCACCGCTCCTGGTGATAACATTAGAGGTGCTGTTCCAGAACACGCCATGACAAACTTAACAAAAGAAGAACGTGAAGCGATGAAATATAAATGCTACCAATACTTAAGTGGTACATCTATGTCCGCTCCAAATAACGCTGGTGCACAAGCCGTTGTTCTTTCTGAAGTTACTGCTCCTATTTATCAAGCCGCTAAAGCTGCTGGTAGAAAGTTAACAAACGAAGAATTAGCCCAAATCAATACTTATAGAGAAACAGTTAACATGAGAATGATGTCAACTGCTGATCCAATGAAAGACTATACAGCTAATCCAGAAGACAAAGTTGAAACATTCTCCGTCACCTCACCAAGAATTCAAGGCGCAGGTATGGTTGACCTCAACGGCGCTTTAAATACAAAGGTTTATTTAGAAGGTAAAGACCTTGCTGGTAATCCAATCGGTAAAGCCAAAATTGCTTTAAGAAACAACGCTGACATCGCTAGAGGTGATATCAAATTATCATTCTTAGCTCACAATGAAAGCGAAGAAACAAAGAATTATGACGTTACCTTAACAGTCATGAGACCAGCTATTGCTAAACCAAATGATATCGTTACCAAAGAATATAACTTCAAAGGTACTGTTGACAGTATCGAAATGTTCAGTGGTATGAGATATTACGATAAAGATCTTGAAAAGATGATGACCGCTACTGGTAAAGTCGCTTATAAAGACGCCGTGAAAGCGGACAAAGACATCGAATACTATGCTAGCCAAGAAGACTACGAAGCTGACCAAGCTGCTGTTGCCGCTGGTGGCAAAGAAACAAGAAAGACAGTTATTAAGAAAGGTTACTATTACAACTCCGCGACAACGGATGTTTTCTGGGAACCACTTCCAAGCTATACTGCTCAATCCGTTAAAGATGTTGAAATCGCCAAGATTACTGGTCAACAAGTCTCTGTTGCCCCAGGTACAAGCACAATTACCATCAATCCATACTCATTAACAGAAACACAAAAGAAAGAAATCTTAGATGTTTATGAAAATGGTTGTATGATTGAAGGCTTCGTCACATTAAAAGACAAAGCTGCCAATGGTGTTGACTTATCCATCCCATATTTAGGTTTCTATTCTGGTACAGATAAGAACCCAGATGCTTCTTATAGAACTGTCCCAGTTGCTGAACCATTCAACTTTGAAAAAGATCCAACAAAAGTTTATCCATCATATTTAGCTAACGACATTGCTAAATCATTAGTCGGTAAAGATAAAGCTAACATGGAATCCATGATCGTTGCCGGTTATGCTGAAGCTCCACAAAAGATCAATATCGATAAAGTTTTAGAAAACGACTTAGCGTTCGATGGCTTAACAGGCTTCTACAAAGTTGGTACAGATCCACTTGATAACGAATACACAAGTGAACCAAGCAAGGATATCTACATTGGTAGTGAAAACACCAACACAATGATCATCCAACAATTCATGCTTAGATCTGTTAACGATAACTATTTCACAATTAAAGATAAAGCCACAGGTAAAGCAATTTACACCTCCGCTTTAGAAGATATGCTCTTCGGCGATACCGCTGATAGATGGGCATTATACAAATCACACGTTGATGCTGGTTACTTATCAGCAGGTTACGTTGCCCATAGAGCTTACGCCATTGTTCCATTATTCGATGAAACAACAGGCGAAAAATTCGCTAGTGGTGAATACGAATTAACATTCAATTATCAATTAGCTTATGACAAGTCATGGGTTAGTAATTCTTACACCATCCACATTGACTCTGATGCTCCAGTAGTGAAGAGTGTTTCCCAATACAAATTAGTGGGTGAAGACCGTGTCAGAATTTACTTAGACGACGTTAAACTCTCCTATGGTGTTATCGGTTACAACCGTGTTGATCTTCAATACGATAATGAAAAGAAACTCTACTACATTGATGAATCCAAAGAATTCGTTGATGAATGTATCGAAGAAATCTCCGAAGGTTTAGCCAATAAGAGATTATTCATCGGCGCGACTGACTTCGCTAGAGGCAGAACAGGTTGTATCGTTCACTTCAAGGACTTCGATGACTTTATGGCAGGTGCGGACATGGTCCAAGGCACAGGCCTTAGCGTCAATCACGACTTCACATTAGCCGCTGATAATAAAGTATCCTTTGTTAATACTAATACAGGCGCGAGCGAAAAGATTAAAGGTGATGTCAGACTCACCAAGTTCGCCGCTACAGGTCCTGCTAATACACCAGCTCCAACAAATCCATCACAAACAGTGGTGATTCCAGAAGCGACAGCCGCCAAATCAGGTTGCAATGGTGCTTTAGCGACATTAAGTCTTACAATTGCTATCCCAGCTTTAATGGGCGCATCATTACTAATCCTTAAAAAAAGAAAAGAAGGAGGTAAATAGTATATGAAAAAGAAATTTCCTGCGATTTTAGTTGTTACTGGTTTAATGACAGTCGGTGCTTTAGTCGGCTGCGATAACAAACCAAAAGAATCCACTCCAGCTAGTGTTACTCCAACAAGTCAAACTTCTTCCCTTGTTCCTGGACCATCTAGTGATGGTGGCGCAAGTGTTCCACCAACCAGCTCACAAACTTCAGCTTCTAGCCAACCTGGTGGCCAAAGCAGTGCGACTCCAACAACATCCTCTACTCCATCTGCTCAATTCAGTTTCAGTGTTGCTTTACAAAGCGGTGCTGTTTCCCTTAACAAAGGTCAAACAGACGTCATTGAAATTACTGAACAAAACAATAATGGAACCGCTAGAGTTTATTCTTACATCTCCAATGCTCCAGCCGTTGCTACCGTTGAAAACGGTGTTGTAACCGCTGTTAGCAAAGGTTCTGTGAGAATTACTGTTAGAGAATCCACTTCCAGACTCCAAAGATACTTAGATTTAACCATTACCGATGCTGTCTTAGCTTCTGGCGGTTATAACTACGCTTCTTTAGCGGGTGCTGAAGCTGTTACAAAGAGAACAGAAATCCTTGGCCAATTAGAAAAATACGCCATGGATAACCATTTAACAGGTATCACCCTTTTCGAAAATGGTGGTTTCGTTAAATATAGTGAACGTGTTACTTTACCAACCACTAACTACATTACTGGTTATGGCTTTGGTTTATTAAGTGAAGGTACAGTTGATGCGGATTTAGCTACTGAAGAAAATCCAAATTACAAAAGATACCTCCACAGCGCTTCTTCAAGCGATCCAAAGACCATCAATGCTAGAAACGATACAGGTAGCCAAGTTTCTGACTTAGAAGGTTACATTACTGCTTCCTTCTGGGGCACAAAGATGAACGCTACTAAAGACCAATACGTCTGGTATCCAGTTCTCGCTAAAGATAAAGTCACATATAATGGTGTTTCTCAAGATTTCACCAGACCAATTCCAGTTTTCAATGGCAATGAAGTCAAACCAGGTGAAAATCCAAACCCATTAGGTTTATACAAAACATGGAGAATCTATGTTAAGACTGGTGCCGATGGTGGTATCAAATATCGCTATAACGGCACATCATGGGGTAAAGATTTCGATAATGTTCCTGTCACAATTGATGACTATGAATTCGCTTATCGTTTACTCCTCACAGGTTCCCACAACTTAAAACGTGGTACCGAAATGGCCGCTGACCAAACATACGGTATCAAAGGTGCTCTTTCATTCAACACCAGATCTAAAGAATTATCTGATGAAGATGCAAAGAACTTATGGAATAAGATGACAAGTGAAGGCAGCTTAGGTGTCAAAACTGGTCATGATAACACAAACGGTGACTACATCGAATTAACAATCTTAAACGCTATCGATAGATTCACCGCGATGTACACATTCTCTTCTAACTTACTCTCCCCAATGAGTGAAGATTTCATCAGAACCATTGGTGAAGGTTCCTTAAAAGATGGTGCCCAAAGATATGGTACATTCAACAACAACACTGCTGTTTCCGCAGCTCACAGAGACAAAATTGTTGACTACACATTATCTGTTGGCCCATACATGTTAGAAGAATGGCAAAAGAACAAAACAATCGTCTTCAAAAAGAACGACAATTGGAACGAACCAGGCAGATATAAAATTGCTGGTGTTAAATTAATCGTCATCGATGCTTCTAGCGACGCTGATGCCATTTATAAACAATTTAACGCTGGTATGCTTGATAGCTGTGGTATTCCAACAAAACACATTTCTGAAGAAACAGGTAAACCACGTGTTTATAAGACCAGAGGTGACTCCACATTCAAATTAAACGTCAACTCTTGTACACAAGAAATGTGGGATGAATTATTTGGTCCTAACGGTAAGATCAATAAGAACTCCAACTGGGATGTCAAACCATGGATGAGTAACGATAACTTCTTAAACGGTTTATTCTACTCCATCGATAGAAAGACATTCGCTGGTAACCGTGGTGTTAATCCATCCATTAACTATTTCGCTGATTCATACTTAAATGATCCAGAAAATGGTAAATCATATAACGATAGTGATGCCCATAAGGCCGCTGTCCACGCTTATGAAGTTAAAGATAGTGAAGGTAATTCATTATTCGGTTACTCCAAAGATAAAGCAATCTTATGCTTCTCTAACGCTGTTAAAGAATTAGTTAAAGAAGGCAAACTCGTTAAAGGTACCAAATCCAAACCAACAGTTATTACAATTCACATTAAGTGGATGTATCAAACTGACGTCAAAGAATACGGCGAAGAAATCAAAGGTTACTTCGAAAGCGCATTCAACGATGATAGAGTTTGTAATGGTACAGTTAAACTTGAAGTTGAACAAGATGCAGTTACTGACTGGCAACAAGTTTATAACGAATACCTTATGAAAGGTCAATTCGACTTAGGCTTTGGTGCTATTAGTGGTAATACATATAACCCATTAAACTTCTTAGAAGTCTTAAAGAGTGATAACTCCTCTGGCTTCACACTTAACTGGGGCAGTGATACTTCTAAAGTTAACACAAAGAAACCATTAGTCTATGATGACAAGATTTGGTCATTCGATGCCTTATGGGCTGTTGCTGACCACGGCGGTGTTGTTGACAATGGTCAAAACATCAAATCCGTTAAGAAATCATACATGACCTATACTCAAAATGATTTCAATGATGGTGCGACATTCTACGTCACAACAGACTTCTTCAAAGATGTTAACAATACAGTGAAATTTGATGTTACACGTATTTCCATCTACGTCTTCGGTAGTGGTAACTATGACCTCGAATTCGTCCCAGATGCCACATATGGTTACAAGATTGTGATGAGCAAACAAGTCGCTAATGAAATTAGAGACGAAATTATCAGAGTCTTCAAATTGATGGATGAAAAGAAACCAGAAACCGATTGGATTAGAGATCCATTCAAAGTCGATAACTATGGCAAGTACTGGAATATTGAAGTTTATTACAACTTAAGTATTAAAGACGGTGCTACAGGCGATTGGGGTGCTCCATCAGAAAACTTTGTTACTTCCGCGAAGAACAAAGATGCTTGGATTGATAACTAGGAGGTAGACTAAGATGAAAAAGAAAGTACTTTTACTCCTTTCTATTGCGGCTGTCGCAAGCTTAGCCGCTTGCCACACAAAAACATCATCTGCTGAACCTTCTTCTGAACCAGCACCAGTTAGTTCAGTTGTTCCATCTTCTGAACCAAGCTCTGCTGCTCCAAGTTCACAAGCTCCATCAAGTTCAGCAGCTCCATCATCCAGCTCTCAAACTCCATCAAGTTCACAAGCTCCATCGAGCTCACAAGCACCTTCTTCTAGCTCAACTCCAGAGCCAGTGACTACTGACATCATCATTCCTGATGTTGAAGCAGAAGAAAGCTATCCAGCTGATAAAGACTATTCTGATTACTTACTTTTGAACTACAGAAACTTAGCTCTTGTAGTCGACAATGGCAACAATAGCCAATACAGCACAAAACAAATCAGAGGTCTCGCTAGACTTCTTCAACCAGCGGATAATTTATCATTCAAATCACTCGATGAAACAGTGGCAAGTGTTGACGCTAACGGTAACGTTAAGGGTTTAAAGGCTGGCCAAACTGTCATCGAAGTGAGTGATAAAGCTCACCCAGATGTGAAGAGAAACGTTGTTGTTGATGTCTATAATGGTCTTGTTCCTGAAACTCCAGGTGTCTACTATACACAAGCAGAAATTGATGCCGCTGTCGAAGGTGATCCTGCTTATGGTAAGACAACAAATGATTACAAGGTTGAACCAGTTAGAAATGACCAAGATCAAATCAATACTCTTGCAAATAAGGTTGGCGAAATCGATGATTCTGGATTAACCGAAATCGTCGATCACGAATTACGTGAAATGGCTACTTATAAAAATGGCAAACGTCAACTCTACCATGTTTGGGATGAAACAATGGTTGTCAGTGAAGACGAAGCTTACTTCCGTATCATTGAAACTGATGGTGATACAAAAACCGAAGACGGCGCTATGTCATTCGTCGATATGGAATGGATTTTCAACACAAACCAATACTATGATACTTATGTTTATCATACAAAAGGTGATGTGAAAAACTACTTCCCAGTTTCCACGGTTGACTACATGCCAGAAGATCCAACAGTGAATAACAGAGTGGCGCCATTACTCGACATTCTTGATAACATGTTCACTATTGGTAGAGATATCTTCACAGATAGCCTTGAAGACGCTCGCATCACAGCCGATTCATTAGAATTAATTACTGCCAATTACTCTAACGTCGAAAGAAACCAAGCCGGTATGCTTTTAGACGAACAAGGCAATCCATCAGAAAAAGATTTCTTCCTTGACGCAACAATCATCTTCAACGATGAAAAAGCTGATCAAGATGATGAATCTAACAGTGGTATTCCATTTGGCACACCAATGCCAGCCACTCAAAAAATGATGTACACCATTAGAGATGGTAAATTAGTTAACTTCAGTATTGAACTCGTTCAAAACTATGAATTCGGTGGAGACGTGTATCAAAAAACATACTTCATTGATCACACTTATGAAAGAATTACTGATGAAAATAGAGATACTTACATCACACTTCCAGATAAGAGTGAATACACTTTAGTTGACTACTTATTCGCCGTCTAATTAGTTGACGAATCAACCAAAAAAACAAGCGATGCTGCCAAAGCGTCGCTTTTTTTCTTGAAATAATCAAGATATTTTATTAGTATTGTTAGAAAATTTAGCCCTCAGGGCCTTTTAAACAATACCATTCTTGAAGAATGGTCCGTATTGTGGTATAGTTTAACAGCATTTATATAGTCAAATGCGGGAAAGGAGAAAGCAATGTTAAAGTATTCATTAAAAAGAGTAATCTTAGCGCTTATAACAGCGTTTATTATCTTAACGTTGACATTCTTCTTGGTGAAATCCTTGCCTCAAACAAGAGTTATTTCTCCAGATGAAAACGTTAGATGGGCTTTCTACATGAATCAGTACGATTTGGGTTATGTCACTTATTTCACTAAGCCGGCAGTGGAAGTTGAGACGACTGGATTCATTCCAGAAGTCACGCCTCTAGACCAAGTTAAAATCGGTACCGATTATTATTATTTCTACACTAAGCCAATCGTTGAGCAATATTTCTCATGGTTAGGCAATATTGTTACTAGATGGGACTGGGGTACATCCACAGTTATCGAACCAAACGCTTCTGCGATGTTAATCATCCTTCAACGTTTACCAGCTTCCATGTCTGTTAATATTGTTTCCGTTGTTATTTCCGTGCCATTAGGTATTGCCTTAGGTATCTTAGCAGGCTTAAAGAAAAATACATGGGTTGACCATACAATCTCCACATTAGTCATGGTCTTTATCTCTATCCCATCATTCGTTGTTATTTCCTTCCTCATCTACTTATTAGCATTCAAGAGTGGCTGGCTACCAACAATGTGGCCAACACCTGACCAATCACTTAAAACAAAGATTCTTGCCTTTATTATTCCAGTCATGTCTTTGTCATTTGGTTCTATCTGCGGTTACACCAGATTCGTCAGAGCTGAACTTTGCGAAGTTATGTCTAGTGAATATTTATTATTAGCAAGAACAAAAGGCTTAACCAAAAACCAAGCCATCGTGAGACACGCATTAAGAAACGCATTCGTCCCAATCTTGCCATCCATCTTAGCGGAATTTATCGGTATCTTTGGTGGCTCAATGATCTTAGAAAGCTTATATGGCATTCCAGGTATTGGTAATTTATACATCCAAGCGTTAAACGCGAAAGACTACAATGTCTTAATGGTTGATATGGCTATCTTCACTACAGTTGGTTTATTAGCCGGTATCATCCTTGACTTATCATATGGATTCATCGATCCAAGAATCAGAATGGGGGAAAAGAAATAATATGTTAGAAGAAAAAGATTTCGAACTATTAGACGAATCCTCTAATAATGCTAATGAAGTGGTCGATGATGAACCAATCACTAAAGACGACTTTGTGTTAACACAAGTGGATTCCACAGTTCACGAACAGAAGTTCCAAACAAAACCAACAACATTCTTGAAAGACTCACTTAAGAGATTTAGTAAAAATAAATCTTCCGTTGTGGCCGCTTATATCTTAGGCGCATTATTGATTCTTTCATTTGCGGTACCTGCTTTCAATAAGAGCGATACCAAACATCCAAAGCCACACGAAACATTCCTCGCTCCAAAATTATTTAAAGCGGGAACAGGCTTCTGGGATGGCACCACAAAATACACCAACATCGCTGTTGATATCAGTGGTAAACCAGATGCCAAAACAGAAGAAGAAAAACAAGAATACTGGTGGCCATCAAGTGACAAATTCCCACAAAGAAGCGCTATCAGCAAAAAGAAATTCACCGAAGAAAAATACAGCAATGATATTTCTACACTCGGTTCTTTCGGTAAAGAAGGCTATGTCCAATTCGGTTACTATGAAGACCGTGAAAAAGGTGACAATGTTGAATTCTCTTCTAAAGCCATCGCTTCTTTAGACTTAAATGAGAACTTATATCTCACATCATTTGATACATACGATGTAGAAAAGATCAATTTGATGGAAGAAAAGAAAGACTTAACCGCTCCTGATAACTATGAGATTGGTGAATCTGCTTTCTACTTCATCTATTCTGAACTCAACACCGAAACAAATGAAAAAGAAGAAAAAGAAGTCAAATTAGTGGATTACGCTGTTAAGCATAATATCGGTAGTAGTGTTGCTTCATTAAAAGAAGACAAACTCGATATCGCTAAAATCATTAAAGATGAAACAGGCAAAACCACATTTGAAGATGCACGCTTCGCTGTCAGAATGATTGCCAAACATAACGGCAATAACGTCTGCGCATTAATTAGAAGCATCACTTTTGAAACTGGTTCCACAAACGAAACAACTCAAGCCATCTTCGACAATATGTCATTCACTGATGCGACAAATGCTGTTGCTAAATCCATTAACGATGGTTTTGAATATTGGAGCAGTACTGGTGTTAGAAGAATCTACCTATCCAAAGCTCACTTCTGCTCATTCGTTTATGACACATATGAAGCTGTTTTCGGTTTAAGAGTTATTGATGGTGAATACGTTAGTGACTTATTAACATATCAAGAAAAAGGCTGGGTCTCTTTCAAAGATAAAGAGGGTTGGGATACCATTTGGAAAGATGACATGGGCTATTGGATTGATGAATTTAACTTTACATGTGAAATCTTAGATCCAGTTAACTGCCCACTTGCTAAGCCACTCACAATTGATGACTTCTATGGTTATGACGTTCCAGGTACACTCGGCGTTAAGATGACCGTCATTAACTATAAATACATGGGTTATACAAGCGTCCCATCATATCTCATGGGTACAGATAAATCCGGTAAAGATATGTTCAAATATGTCTTTGAAGGTTTAAGAACATCATTGTTACTCGGCTTCCTCACATTCGCTGTCTGTTTCACATTCGGCTTACTCTGGGGTTCCATCTGTGGTTACTTCGGTGGCACAGTCGACTTAGTGATGGAAAGATTTACTGATATTCTTTCTGGTATTCCATGGATTGTTGTGATGACTTTAATCATCCTTCACTTCAAGAGTACATTCTGGACATTTGCTTTAGCGTTATGTCTTACTGGTTGGATTGGTACCGCCGCTAGAACAAGAACACAGTTCTATAGATTTAGAGGACGTGAATATGTTTTAGCCTCGCGTACATTAGGTGCATCCGATGCTAGATTAATTACTAAACACATCTTACCAAACGCCTTAGGTACAATTATTACCGGTGCGGTGTTAATGATTCCAAGTGTTATCTTCTCAGAAGCGACAATTTCCTATTTAGGTTTAGGCTTACAAAATATGTCTTCCTTAGGTGTTATCCTTTCCGATAACCAAAAAGAATTATTAACCAACCCATACCTACTCATATTCCCATCAGTCGTTATCGCTTTAATCATGATCTCATTCAACTTGTTTGGTAATGGTTTAAGAGATGCGATTAACCCAAGCTTGAAAGGAGAAGACTAATATGGAAAATAAAGAAATCGTATTATCTGTAAAAGATTTACGTGTTAACTTCTCCACTGACCACGGTTATGTTCAAGCCGTTAGAGGCGTCTCCTTTGACTTATATAAAGGTGAAACATTGTGTATCGTTGGTGAATCAGGCTCAGGCAAATCCGTTACAAGTAAAACTATCATGGGCATTTTAGCGGCGAACGGCCGTATCGTTGATGGTTCTATCATGTATGAAGGTGAAGATTTAACCAAGGTTTCTGAAGATGAATTCCATCGTATCAGAGGCCGTAAGATTGGCATGATCTTCCAAGACCCATTATCATCATTAAACCCAATCATGCGTATCGGTAAACAAATTACCGAAGCTATGTTATTAAATGGTAACCATCTCAAAAAGATGAGAGATGAACTTATCGCTAGCGAATTCGTCGCTTATAAGAATGCGATTACCGCTTATAACAGTGAACTTAACAAAGGTAAAGAAGCTGTTAAATTCTTAAAGAGCGAAAAGAAAAAAGAAATCGAACGTATTAAAAACGTCGCAAAAAATGAATCCAGTGGTAGACTCTATGCCTTAAAACAAGACTATGGTCTAGAAAAAGTTACCATTAAACACAAATACAAAGAATTAGCTAAGCAAGATGACGCTATTCCTCAAGACGTAAATAAACAAATGCTTGATGAATTAAACGCTGCTAAAGAAAGATATAACGCTGAAAAAGCTAAAATCATTTCTGAAGCCAAAGCCAATCATTCTTCTAATCAACAATCTTTAGCTAAAGTTAAAGCAGATTTTGATCGTCGCATTACTGAAGCAAAAACAAGTAACGCTACAAACCGTCAAGAATTAACGGCAAAATATAAGCCATTAATTGCTGAAACAAAAGCTAAATATTTAGAAAAGAAAAAAGAAGCTGACGCTAAAGTTGCTGAAGTTAAAAAGCAATATGATGCTGAATACGCTGAAGCTTCCGCTAAAGCTAATGCTGATTTAAAAGCTATTCAAGATGAACTAGCACAAAAGACTAGTGTTATTAACGCTGATACTTCTTTAGATGATGGTGCTAAGAAAGCCAAAATTGATGAATTACATAAAGAATATAATCCAAAGATTAAAGAAGCTAAACAAGCCATCGTTAAAGCTAAAACTGATTATCAAGCAAAGATTAAAGTTACTAAAGCTGAAGCCAAGGCCAAAGCTTTAAAGATTATGGAAGAAGTCGGTATCCCATTCCCAGAAAAGAGATTCAAACAATATCCATTTGAATTCTCTGGTGGTATGAGACAACGTATCGTTATCGCTATTGCCTTAACTGCCGACCCAGACATCCTAATCTGTGACGAACCAACAACCGCTTTAGACGTGACCATTCAAGCACAAATCCTTGAATTAATTAATCGTTTAAAAGCTGAAAGAAATATGACATGTATCTTCATTACCCACGACTTAGGTGTTGTGGCCAATATGGCGGATCGTGTTGCTATTATGTATGCTGGTAAGATTGTTGAATATGGTAAAGAAGAAGAAATCTTCTATGATCCAAAACATCCTTACACATGGGCGTTATTATCATCTATCCCTGACATTGATAGTAAAGAAAGATTGGAAGCCATTCCAGGTACTCCACCAAACCTTATCTATCCTCCAAAGGGCGATGCCTTCGCTTTACGTAGTAAGTATGCGATGAAGATTGACTTCAAGAAAGAACCTCCATACTTCAAGGTTTCTGATACTCACTACGCCGCTACTTGGTTATTAGATCCAAGAGCGCCAAAAGTAGAAATGCCAGCCATCGTTAAAACTCGTATCGAAGCTTCTTTAGCGGCTAATAAAGCTAGAATAAAAGCTGGTAAACAAGTTATTGACGATAAAGAAGATTTCTCTAATGTTATCAATCCAGTTGAAGCAGGAGAACAGATTAAAAAGCACACTGAACTCGAACACGCTCAACACGAAGAAGACATCATGAAAGAAGCGAGAGCGAGTCTCGAGAAGAAATCCGCTGATAAAGCAAAGGGAGGTAAATAATCATGGCAAAAAGAACAGTTACTTATCTTCCTGAATTAGTGGAAAACAATATCGAATTGTCTGTCAGACACTTAAAACAATTCTTTAAGTTTGGACATGGTAAAAACGCTTTCGTCACTAAAGCCGTTCACAATATCAGTTTTGATATTAAAAAAGGTGAATGCTTCGGTGTCGTTGGTGAATCAGGATGTGGTAAAACCACAACTGGTAGAACTTTAATTAGACTGTATAAGGCTACTTCTGGTTCTGTTTATTTCAAAGGCTATCGTATTGTCGCTGGCAATAGATGGAATGAAAAAGAAATTAAATGGAAGAAAATTAAAACTAATCGTCGCATTAAAGAACTCAAAAATGAGATGAATGAAAAGATTAAAGCCCTTTCTGATGAACAAGGCAATCAAGAATTCATCGCTAACGAATCCGCGAAGATTCAAGCCCAATATGCGGAAAAGATTAATAAACTCCAAGAAGATTTATCAATCTTAGTCAAGCACGAAAAAGAAAAAATCGCGCAACATAACTACGACAATAAACATGTCGATAAAAAGTTAATGAGTAAGATGCAAATGATCTTCCAAGACCCAGTTGACTCTTTGGATCCACGTATGACCGTTGAAGATATTATTCAAGAAGGTTTACACATCCAAGGTCAATACAATAGATTTGAAAATTCACAAAAAGTGAAAGAAGTCTTAATCAAGGTCGGTTTATTACCAGAATATGCATCTCGTTATCCACACGAATTCTCTGGTGGTCAAAGACAACGTATTGGCATCGCTAGAGCGTTAATTATGAATCCAGACTTCCTCATCTGTGACGAACCAATTTCCGCGCTTGACGTGTCTATTAGAGCCCAAATCATCAACTTATTAAATAACTTAAAAGAAGAAATGGGTTTAACTATCATGTTTATTGCTCACGACTTATCAGTCGTTAAGTACTTCTGTGATAGAATTGCTGTTATGTATTTTGGTAATATCGTCGAACTCGCTAGTAGTGATGAATTATTCGCTCATCCATTACATCCATATACTAAAGCGTTATTATCCGCGATTCCTAAGCCAGATCCATTAAGTGAAAAGGTGAGAAAGAGATATGTGTATAAGCCACAAGAAGAACATGATTATTCTAAAGAAGCTCCTTCTTTACAAGAAATCACTCCAGGACACTTCGTTATGGCTAACACCGAAGAAATGGAAAAATATCGCAAGATGTTAAACGAAAAGAAATAAGGTCAAAGCATATTTGACCTTTTCTTTTGCTATCTATGATAGAATTATTTGTATGAAAAAGAAAAATCACTTATTGTTTTGGATTTTATTCCCAATCGGATGGACCATTATATCCTTATTATTAATATTCTATTATGACCTCGCTAACGGGCCAATTATCTTCTTTATTTTGGAATTAATACTTTTAGTAGTGTTCTTTGTTTTAAGAGTGTTAGTTAGAAATAGAAGAGCATTAACTAGATTAGCGGTTTGGGCGGGTTTTATTGCTTTAACTACTGTTCTTATCTTATCTAATAATCCGAGTATCGCTAAAAAGAGTGCGGCTTATTATTCCAAGCCAGAAAAAATTAATGAAGTCTTATCTTTAAATGAAGGTAAAGTCCAAGGCATATATAACAAAGATAAAACTGTAGAAATATACGCTGGTATACCATATGCGAAAGCAGAAAGATGGAAAGAACCAAAGGCATATACATGGGAGAATACATTAGATGGTAGTTATTTTGGCCCAAGAATGATGCAACCAGTCAATCACCCAGTTATCGGTGGTTTAGTGGATATTTATTCAGAAAAAGGCTGGCATCCAAATTATCAAATGAGACCACAACAAGATATGAGTGAAGATGGGTTATATCTTAATATTTGGAAACCAAAAACAGAGGAAACTAATTTACCAATACTTGTCTATATCCATGGTGGTTCTTTAACTACAGGTAGTTCCGCTTATGAAGATTATAACGGCGAATCAATGGCTAAAAAGGGAATAGTGATGATTACCATTCAATATCGTTTAGGTGTCTTTGGTTATTTTGCTCATCCAGATTTAAAAAATGAAGCACAAAAAGAAACTGGGCACGCCACAACAGGTAATTATGGTTTATTAGACCAAATATTTGCTTTAAATTGGATTAATAATAACGTCGCTAATTTTGGTGGTGATAAGAATAACATCACAATTGCTGGAGAAAGCGCTGGCAGTTCTTCTGTATCTGCTTTATGTACCTCCCCATTAGCTAAAGGCTTATTTAAAAGAGCAATAGGGGAATCTTCTTCTTTAGTTATTAAAAGAGCGCCACATACTTATCGTACAGAAGAAGCCGCTTATAAAGTCAGTGAAAAGATTTTAAAAGAATTTAACTGTAAAACTATTGATGATTTACGTAAAGTCAAAGCAGAGCGTCTTGTTAATACTCAAAATAAAAACCAAGAAATGATGCTTGATGGGTATGCATTAACTAAAGATCCATATCAAGTTTATTTAGATCGTGAGAATAACGAAGAAGCATTACTTAACGGCTATAACGTTAAAGAAGCTGATGCTTTTGTTGTCCCAACTTATTTATTCTCACCAACAAATAAGAACAACATCTTAGAAAGATTACAAAAAGTCTTTGGTGAAGAACATGGTAAAAAGATTTATGACTTATATTTACCAAAGATTAATGAAAATGCCTTCGAAGCATTTAATGAAATATTCTCTGTCTATTGGTTTATTATGCCACATCACACCTGGTCTAATGCCGCTTTAGATAATGGTTTAGATGTTTATCGTTATCAATTTACAAAAGAAAACGGTTTTCATGCAACATATCATTCTGGGGAAATAGCGTATTGTTATGGCAATTTAGAACGTCAAAATAAATCATACGCATATAATGATTCAGATTATAAATTAGAAAGCATTATGCTTAATTACTGGGTCAATTTTGCTAAAAACGGTAATCCAAATGGTAACGGCTTACCTGAATGGAAGAAATATGAATCTAATGGCAAAGTCATGGAATTAGACACTAATATTGGCCTAATTGATGATCGTTATATTGAATTATATTCTTTAATTAATGGTTTTATTGATTCTGGTGTGACCATTTCATAACATTTCACAAGTAGCAATCGTTATTTTATAGACAATTTAATGATAGTGTCATTGCTTTCTTTTTGATTATGTTTTTTCGCATTGATATCAAATTTCGATTTGCTATAATGCGACTATGGCAGAACTCCTCACCACCTGGTTTATTCCAGGAAAAATGCACTGCAATTACTTTTTGGAATTGTGCTCCCTAGTGTTCATGGTGGCGATTGTCATCGCCTATTATTCTAGGAAGAAATTTCCGACTGCGGTTTTTAAGCTGTTCGGAGTGTGTTTAATTTCAGTCACGATAACAATTTCGTGCGATATATTATCGTGTTATCTACTGGATAACGCTGATAGAATACCGTTATTTTGGTGTGAAGCCATAACCGAATTATTATATTTCTCTCAAATATTTTGCTCTTATTTATTATTCGCGTATATCTTTTATTCCATTGGCAAAACACTTAGATTTGAACCACGTTATTATTTAACGATTGTTCCTTCTGTGATATGTTCGGTTATTATTTTTACTAACTGTCTACATCATGGCATCTTTAGATTTGTGGAAATTGGAAGCGGTGTCTATGATTTTGAATATGGACCCGCTTATTTTTTACTTTATGTCATCGCTGGTCTTAATGTTGTTTCCACGGTTATCTATGCGATTACATTTAGAAAATCGATGCACGTTAAATTGATTTTTGTGCTTTTCACTGTTATTGCTTTGTTACTTGTTGCCATTATCATTCATCTATTTCAACCTGAGCATCTCCTATATGGCATTGTTTATACAATGGCAATGGTCTTTATTATCATTACTGTTAATGATCCGGATGAAAAAGTGGACCGCATATCTAAGGCTTTCAACAACGAAGCATTCGTGGAATATATCAACAATCAAAGAACTGAAAGACAAAGAAAGCATTTCATCGTCTTTGATATTGAAAGCTTTGGGATGTTTAATGAGAAATTTGGTAGCTTATACGCTAACGAAGTTCTCTCATCAATTAGAAAGTTCATTGAAGGCGTTAATAAAAAGACATACATATTTAAAACCCATTCTTCACGCTTTGTCTTAATGCTTAGAAATAGAGAAGAACAGTTACAAATGGTCGCTGCTATCAGGCATCGCTTCTCTTCTTCCTTTAACGTCAAAGATAAATCAATTATTTTAACAATTAACTTATTCTATTTTGAAAACAATGGTGCTTTTAAAAACACTGATTCATATAAAGACTTTGTGACAAGAACATTGCCTACTTTAAACTTTAATGATTCTAATTTTGTTGAACTTGACGCTAAATTCATGGAAAGAATCAATAGAGATAGAAGAATTAAAGAAATACTTGAACAATGTTTAAGAGAAAAACGTGGACTATATATGGTTTACCAACCAATATATGACGTTAATAATAAAGAATTTAATCACTTTGAAGCATTAATTAGATTAGATAACGATGAGCTTGGTTTTGTTGGTCCAGCGGAATTTATTCCTATTGCGGAAAGCTCTGGCCTCGCTAATGAGATTGATTATTTTGTTTTAAATGAAACATGTGCTTTCTTAGCTAGAAACCCACAAGTGGGCATATTAGAAGTCAACATCTCTTGCGCTGAATTCTTTAATAACCCAAGTAGTAGGTTTTTAAAAATAATCAAAGAGCACAATGTTGACCCAAAGAGAATATGCTTAGAAATTACAGAAACCATTGCGGTTAAATATCCTGAAAAAACAAAGGAGTTTATGGCAGATTTAGGCCAATATGGTGTGCAATTTGCGATGGATGATTTCGGTAGTGGTTATTCTAATATTGCTAGATTTATTACTTTACCATTCTCAATCGCTAAACTTGATAAAACATTATTAGAAGAATCTAAAAATATTAAGATCTTCTTTGATTCCGCAGTTAATTTATTTAAATCACTTGGTATTCCAATTGTCATTGAAGGTGTTGAAACAGAAACCCAACTTGCAACATCTAAAACTAAGAAAATTGAATTTATCCAAGGTTACTATTTCTCAAAACCGTTAAAGGAAGAAGACTTGCAAAAATTTCTTGTCGCTAATAAAATAGCCTAGGCAATATGAAAAGATTACTAGGCTTATTATCCTTATTCATTCTTTACGCACTTGCGACAGTAGCCGCAGTAGTGCTATTTACTGTTTTTGAAAAGGCAGGGATGAATGAATATATCAACATCTTAGTGGTGGATGTTATCGCTACTGTTATCGTGTGGCTTGGTGGTGTACTGCTTAGAACCGCCTCCGCTTATGATCCATATTGGTCAATTCAAACATTAATTATTTATACTTTTATTGTTAGCAAACACAACAACTGGAATTTCGCCACGATTTCACTATTCGTTGTGATTTTTATTTATTCTTTACGTTTAACAATGAACTTTATCGTTGGTTTCCATTCATTATCATATGTCGATTGGCGTTATAAAATGCTTAAAGAGAAAAGCAGTAAAGCATATCAATTAGTTAATTTATTTGGTATTTGTATGTTTCCTACTTTAGTGGTCTATTCCGCCTCATTACCAGCGATCGCCTACGCTAATTTGACAGAATATTCATTTTTAGACGCAATTGGATTAAGTATTATTCTTTTTGGCACTCTTTTAGAGTTTGTTTCTGATCTACAAATGAAGAAGTTTGTCAAAGTTAGAAATGACCGCTCTGAGGTCTTAAATAAGGGCTTATGGAAATATTCAAGACATCCTAATTACTTAGGCGAGATTGTAATTTGGTTCGGCGTTGCTTTAACTCTTATTGTTTCTCATTTAAATTACTGGTATTTAGCGGCGGGTTCGATTGTTAACTTATTAATGTTTTTATTTATCTCCATTCCAATGGAAGAAAAACATTTCAAAGATTATAAACCAGATTACGAGCAATATAAGAAAGAAACATCTGTCTTATTAATACTTCCCAAAAAGAAATAAATTAAATAATTAAGGATAAAGAAAAGGCGACAATCAATGTCGCCTATTTCATTTGTATTTTGCTATTAAGCAATAGCAGGTCTACCGTTTTCTTCTCTAATCTTATTGAGTTCGACAAGAGCAGCGGCATCTCTTTCTTCTTGCTTTGCTTTCTTAGCAGCTTCTTTATCTTCCATGGCTTTCTTTTGTTCTGGAGTCATGGCGTCAAGTTTAGCTTGTTTCTTAGCTTCAGCGTCTGCTTTCTTAGCAGCAGCTTTTTCTTCAGCTTCCTTCTTAGCGGCTAAGACTTTGCCGTTTTCTTCTTCGAAGTTGAGGCCTTTCTTTTCGCATTTTGCTTTAAGTTCAGCCACTCTAGCTTCTTCGACTAAACGTGCGTTTTCAGCATCTTCAGCTTTAGCTCTTTCTTCAGGTTCAACCCAGTTACCACCAGCGGCTAAAATTTTAGCTTTTTGGTCAGCAACAATGGCTTTATTATCAACGTTGGTGAATTTTTCAACGTTCATGAAGATGAACATGACAGCGATGATTAAGTAGCAGATACCTTCAACGCCATAAGATAAGAAGGTGTGTAAGAAGGCTTGGTTTTCTTGTGGAACAACAGCTTTAAGACCGACGATGATACCGTTACAAATACCGCTCATAGCGACCATGATGGAACCATAGACTGCCATGGTGAAGCCATCAGTACGGACACCGTGAACTGCTTCTTGGTGATCTAAGACGTTAGCCATTAAAGCAATGGAGATGTACATAGCAGGAGCAGTACCTAAGGCTTTGATACAGAAGGATGCAACAGAGATACCTGTAATAGCACCGACGTTACCAATAAAGCCTAAACATGTGAATGATGCAGCGGCAGCAAGAGCGGCTACGACACCACCTAATGAAATTGTCTTTGCTTTTGTAAACTTCGCGGCTAATGGCCAGACAATGACCATACCGAGAGCGGTTGGAATAGCACCAACAGTATTAATAACAGAGGAGACACTTGTACCAGCGGTTAAAGCTTGAGAGAAGAAGGAAATATCGTTGTTCTTCATCATGCCACCGAATTGGTATAAGAACCAGAAGATCATGAGCATCCACCAGAATTTGTCTTTCATACAAATCTTGATTTGTTGACTCATCTTGACTTTCTTTGGAGCAGCTGCTTCAGTGCCACCTGCGGCTTCAGCGTTTCTAACTGCTTCTTCTGTAATACGTTCACGTGTGAAGAAGTATTCTAATAAGCAGCCAAGAATTAATGCGACAATCATGACGATCATTAAGATTGTCCAGTTCTTGTTAGCGGCTTCACGAGAAACTTCAATGGTGTATTCAGCTTCTGGGATTAATTCTCTATTAACGATTGTGTTCTTTAAGATGTCTTGGAAGTCGTTAGTGAACTTTAAGTCACCTAATTTGTCAGCGTGAGCGGTATAGAATAAATCTGTATAACGATAAACTGGCATTAAGTGTAATAATTCAACCAAGAAACCACCAGCCATACCGGAGACACCAGCAGCACCTAATTGTGCGGCCATAATCGCGGTACCGAGTAAGCCACGTTTGCCACCATCACGGGTGGATAAGTTAACTAACGCGGAGTGAGAGGTGTAGTAAAGTGGCCATGCAAATGCATAGTATAAGTTATAGCCAACTGCCATGAAGACGGATGCTAATGCGCCACCTTCGAAGGAACTACCGCCCGCAATCCAAGCGCTTTCTTTCGCAGCTCCTGGGAATGGAACGAGGAATAATACGAGCATGGATACCAAGATAACTGGCATACCGAGCAAGATAAGTGGTCTTGCTTTACCTGCAAGACTTGGTTTTCTTTCCATCAATCTACCGACGAGGATGTTACCAGCGATGATAACGATTGAGGAAATGAGTGGAACTAGAGTTTGAACAAGTGGTGCCCAAGTGCCTAAGCCTAAAACTTTATCCCAGTATTGGACAAGCCAAATGTTAATAACACCGTTGCCCATTAACGCTAGGATAGGTCCTAATAAGTAGCCAAGGCCTGCTTCAGGAAAAAGAGAAACTGTACTGCTCTTAATCTTGGTGCGCATTAAGCGAGTCTCGAAAAAACTCTTTTTTGTTTTTTCAGCCATAAAATGACCTCCTAATGATAATTGTGTAAACAAATACTCTTTAATAATAAATTATTCATTTATATTACGCAAAGATTTTTTCTCACTCAATTTTCAATTGTTACATTTATTCCTATTTTTAATGAAAAATTAACAGAAATATTATATATTTTCTTTATACTCCCTTATGCGTAATGATGAATTTAACAAAATAGAGATCACCAATGACAAGCAAGTCAGAGGGGTGGAGTTTGGAAAAACTCAAAAAATAGAGTTTACTCCCCAAAAAGATAACACTGTCCCCGAAGGCGATTTAAATGAAAAATACATTGGTAAAACAATAAAGAAGAAAACAGAAGTTAATGTCGAATACATGAATAAAACTCCTATTCATGGTTCTTCAACTGTGGTTTCATCTTCGACTACAGCGACAAGCGCTGCTAGTGCTGTAGCTTCAGTTGCAACTGCTGCTAGTGTTGTCGCGGTTACTGTTGTGGCAGTGGGCACTGGTATTTCTGTTGCCCTTCATAATTATCAATATAATTTTAATGATTTCGTGGTGACATCAAATTCATTGTCTTATGAATTATTTGTTAAAGATCTTAATAACGAAAAAAGACCAGATGATGAACCATATGAAGAATATGATAAGCCACGTGAAGAAAGCAGTGAGGAAAGTAACGCTCCATTAAAACTTAGGGTCTATAACGAATATTATGATTTTTCAATTCCAACTTATCTTGATTATAACTGGGGCGAGTTCAATAATTTAAAGCCAGAAGAAACTTATAACATTGTTTTAAGCGAGAATCGTTTTGGTGGTGAAATTATTTTTGATGAACAGTTTACAACATTAAAAGAAGAGACACGTGTATCAGAATTCAACGGTATTACTTGGGATAAGACATGCAATTTCTTAACAATGATGATGAAAGTCAAACTTGATTATCAAGATGATTATGACCGCTTCTCAGATTTCAAATTGAATCTTAAATCCGAGGTCGTTAGTGACACTGCGCCTGCTGAAATATCTTACAACCTTACTAAGACTACCGAAGAACAAGAAATTGATTTAAGCAGTGATAGCGCTTTTAACTTAGCACAAACATATGACTATTCATTCACTTATATGGATGAAGATATACTAGTGACCGCTGAATCTGGTACAGTACACTTTGAAGATAATAGTGGCGCTGAAACTAAATTCAATAAATTTATCTTCGATAAAACCGCTAACTTCATGGATCGCACATTTGAAGTGCAATTAGACTATGTTGATGACTTTAATTTCTATGATAATTTTGTGATGTCTTTCTTCTTAACTTATGAACAAGAAGGTATGACTCTCATCGATGATATGAGTGTTGATGTTCCACTTCAAAAGACCAACGAAGTTCAAACAGTCAATTTAGATGGCTATGAAGTAGTATTATCTGAATCTTATCACTACAAACTTACATGCTTAAATCAAAACGTCCTTGAAACACTAGATGAAGGTGATGTTACCTTTACTGACAATAGTGGCGCCGTTACCCAATTTAATAAATTAATATTTGATAAGAAAGCTAACTTTGATACAAGAACATTTGAGGTCCAATTAGATTATCAAAATGATTTAGGTTACTTATATAACTTTGAATTAACTTTACAAGACTTAGAAACTTCTAATGAAAGAACGTTCATCTTAACAGAAACAACTGAAGTTCAAACTATTACCGTGAATGAAACCGAACAAAGCACTACAGGTGGCCCAGTTTATTTAATTGATATTGTTGAGCACAGAATGGCCTATTCATTTAAATATATGGATAGAGACACAAGTGTCGTGGTCGTAGAAGGCGAAGAATTTAAATTCAAAAATAGTTTAGTTTCTACTTTCCAAGGTATTGAAACTCCATATGACTTCTCTGGCGATGCAAACTATTCTGAATATCCATATAATCTTCCAATTAGATTCTTATATGATGACGCTGCGCACATCTATTCAGGCTTTGCAGTACATATTCTTTTAAATGATGAAGATTATGCTTATTTAATGTTTGAAGGCGAGACAGTTACTCATGATTGGATGTATTCCACATTAATGAACAGCACTGATGATTCTTATGATCAAGCATCAATCATTGAAGCGGATAATGTCACACTTAAAGTAACTGCCACAATGCTCAACGTTGACGCTGAAGAAAATGGTGGACCAGAATACATCGATGAAGATGTTTATGTTGAGAAAAATGTGAAATTCACATTAAACGAAAACCCAACAGTCTATGGCGGTAGAATTATTAGTGACAATATCACTGGTGGTGATTTCCAAGTCAGCTTTATGCCAATTTATGCTGGTAAACCAGATGAATATAGCGCTTATCTCATCTTTGAATGTGAAAGTGGAAACACATACACGTGTCAATTTACTTTGCCAAATATGGGCAATTACACATATATTGATTTACAACTTAGTGAAGAAGGATTTAATCAAGACACATTTATGAGTGATTTTGACTCGCCAGTTAAAATCTCTATTAAATATTGCAAAGTCCAAACAGGTACCTCTCCATCTGAATCGGACTATCAAACTATGGTTTTATTCGAGAATTATCAATTTAGTATCTCGGTTTAATAATTGATTTTTTGGAGGTAATTATGATGAAAAAAGAAACAAGAAACACAATTATTAAGTGGTCGCTATACGCTCTATTAATGATAGCGACTATTCTCATCTTCGTTTTCAGCACTCAAATCTTTGGCAAAAACTATCATAAAGTGCTTGATGAAAACGGTTATTGGAATGGCACTGATTATGCTTGGGATGTTGAACCTATGTTTTATAAGTCCAACACAGGTAATGCCTTTGCGGATTATTTCTTAGAACACGCGATTCCTAACACATTAAGAACAATCCAAATCATTGGTGTGGCAGTAACATTTGCTATCGCTTTACACTTCTTAGCGAAGATTGTCTTTAGAAGCAAGAAAGGTAAAACAATCTCTCGTTTATTAGTCTCCTTTATTAAATGGGCAATTGGCTTAACCGCTGTCTTCTTTGTTTTAGATGCTTGGGGTGCTCCCGCAACCGCAACATTAACTGGTGCTGGTGTTCTCGCCCTGATCATAGGTCTTGGTTCCCAATCCTTAGTGGCTGATATCCTTGCTGGTATCTTCATCGTTTTTGAAGGTGAATTCCAAGTTGGTGATATCGTCATCATTGATGGTTGGAGAGGTGAAGTTAAAGAAATCGGTATTAGAACAACTAAATTATTAGATGCCGGTGGTAACGTTAAGATTGTTAACAATAGTGAAATCAAAACAATCATTAACCAAACTCAAGAATTATCATTAGCGAAAGCTTATGTTTCCGTTTCATATAACGTGAGAATTGAAAAAGTCGAAGCGGTTATCGCCGATAATATTAATAAGATCAAAGAAAAGATTCCTGCGATTGAAGAAGGCCCATTCTATAAAGGTGTCGCTGAATTAGGGGAATCTGGTGTGCAATTATTATTCGTTGCCAAATGTAAAGAAGATGATATCTATCAAGTACAAAGAGATCTCAACCGTGAAATCAAAATCATGTTTGACGATAACAATATCGAAATTCCATTCAATCAACTCGTTGTGCATATGGGTGAAGATGCTGATCAAGACAAAGTCAGTCAAAAAGATATTAATAAAGCTGATAGATTCAACGAAGAACAAAAAGAATTATCACAAGATATTTCTGTGGAAAAATAATTACCTCTTATTATATTAATAGAGCCCATCACATGATGGGCTTTTCTATTAGAATTTGTTTTGTGGTCATAACTAATTACCAATGCATAATGTTTTTACCGATTTCAGTTTTGTTATGGATATCCGCGTCAAAACATTTATAAATATCACTAACATTATTAATCTTAGTCTTTGATAAGACCATGATTGATAATTGTTCTTGTACTTTTTTATCTTTAATAGCTTGCGAAACATGGACAAAGTCCGCTCTCATGCTTCTAGTAACGCCTTTAAGTGATAAACCTTTATCTAAAATTACACGAGTGTTAATTTGTACTTTTTCTTCACTGACACCCATTAAGATAAGGTCCGCTCCTGGAATGGCTAAATCAATCATTTGATTAATCGCGACTTCAGAGAACTTACCACCAACTGCTTCAATTAATGTATCAAATTTATCACCTTTATATTCATCAACTTTCGCAGTCTTTGCCTCTTTAAACGCCGCGAGTTTATGGTCATCAATACCAAAGACAGTTAAATCTAAATCAGGATGGTCATGGACTAACATAATATAAACGATATAGGCCATAATGCCATCGCCAAATAAGGCTAATTTCTCAACTTCATCAAAATCAATTCTTCTTAAAGCGGCACTAGCGACAGATAGTAATTCAGAGAAAACCGCGATGGATGGGTCTATACTTTCATCATATTTCACAAGTAATTCTGGACTACATGTGTAATAGTTTCTTAAAAAACCATCCGCAGTGGAGCTTCTAAAAACAGCTTTAGGATAATAATTATCACCTAAGTCTTTTCTAAAGCATCTACGATTAGATTTATCAGTAAAATATTTGTCATCAAATGAATTAGGAACAAGGATGACTTTATCACCTTTTTGATATGTACCAGTTGGATCTTTGATAACTTCACCAACAGCTTCATGAATAGGGGCTAAAGGATATTTATGATTTAAAACGTTAATATCGCGGTTGCCTAAAAAGTAACGGATATCCGCTTTACAAATAGCCATCATATCGACTTTAACTAGGACTTTATTGTCCATATCTTCCACAGTGTCGATGAATTTTTCAATGACACCCGGAGAAGTTACCTTAAATATATTGGTAAACATTAAAGAACAACCTCAGTCTTTCCAATCTTTAATAATGCTTTTAGCATCATTAAGTCATCGAATGTGGTAATTTTAAAGTTTTGTGCGCTGCCAGCAACTAAATGGACATCAATACCAAATGATAAAACTAATTTAGCGTCATCAGTAACGTTTGGAATTTCATCTTTAATCGCTTTTTCATGAGCGTCTTTAATAACTTTGAATTTAAAAGTTTGAGGAGTTTGTCCTTGATATAATTCGTTACGATTTGGAATATCAGAAATGATTTCGTTATCTTTACTTCTAATAATTGTGTCGCTTGCTTTAATAACAGTATCAACTGCACCATATTTTTGACAAACTTCAATATTGTCATCAATAATCTTTTGACTAATTAATGGTCTGGCAGCGTCGTGGATGACGATGATGTCATCAGGAGAAGAGATTAATTCTTCAACCGCTTTTAAGCCATTATAAACAGATATTTGACGAGAGTTACCACCGGCGACAACCGCTCTAACTTTACTTAAATCGTATTGCTTGCACCAAACCTTAACTTGGTCAATATATTGTTCATTAGTAACGATAACAATTTTATCGACATTGTCATTAACTTCAAAAGCTTCAATAGTGTGAATCATTAAAGGCTTACCATAAATAGGTAAGAATTGTTTTGGTTTATCAGCATTACCCATGCGTGTTCCGCTACCAGCGGCAAGAATTAGAGCAATATTCATATTGGATGACTCCTTTACTATATTTTATGTTCTTTTAGATAATCTTCATATCCCTGTTCTAAAGAGAAACCAGAGTTGTAGTGATGGCCAACTTGTTTATCAAGTGGTGGGAATTTCATATAATCACCATAAAGATTTTTTAAATATGTGTCATAGTCTTTTGGTACATAGGCCTCAATATCTTCAAATGGAACTTTGATGAATTCCTTAAAGATATTAGTGTCCATCGCCTCTCTTTTCATGTTGAAACCAAAATAGTTACCCGCCATAACGGATTCTTCTAATGGTATTTTTCTCACGTATTTTTCAACATGTTTATTGCGATAATGAGCAATGTCAAAGATATAGAATAAACCCGCAACAATATTAAGTAAGATGTCTTTAAAGAATGTTCTAGCGTGAACCTTTCTTCTTAATGCTGGTAGATAACTTAAATATACTTGCCACCAGATATGTCTTACTTTTTTAGCGAATTTTTCTCTTGGTTTAACAACTTTAGAAAAACCATCAATCGGGAAAATATCAATCCAGACACCATGATTGATACGATGCTGTTTGTATGTATTTTCAATAAAAGTAGTGGATGAATCTCTTAACTTGCCATAGTTATAAATATAACAAGGATCAGTTTTAAAAGTTTGAATGAAATATGGAGTGCCATCAAATTCATGTTGTAATTCCACGAATTTGTCATAATCTTTTCTAGGCATGCCAACATCAATATCATCATCCCAAGGGATGAAGCCTTTATGTCTAATGGCCCCTAATGTTGAGCCACCGACAAGAAAATATTGTAAGTTGTGCTTTTCACACACCTTAATGAAGTGCTTCAAAATATTTAATTGTTTTTCTTGTAATGCATTCATAACAACATAGAAAGAATAAACTTTAATTACCTTTTTTGCAACGCAAAGAGGAATATTACTTCAAGATATATGGTAGTCTATCGACCTTTTTAGTTTCTATTTCGAATTCTTCTTTTCCTTCACGAGTAATAGAAACAATATGCTTATCATAAATAAAACTTTGACATTGATAATCTTTACCTTTGAAAGTTTTTAAACCATTTAGTGGTAGGGCTGGTATTTCTCTAACTTTACTAACAGAAGAACCAATACATTTTATTAAGCTCTCTTTCGCGCACCATAAGTAATAGAAGTCACTATGCTCTTTAATCATCTTAGCTTCCGCTTCATTAAATATTCTCACTAAAGCGGACATGTCTTTATTTTTGATTTCTTCAATATCCACACCGACTTCAGAAGTGGAAACCGCCATTAAAACATAACGACCAGAATGAGAAATATTAAAAAATGGACCATTATCAAAATATGGTTTACCGTTTTCGTTTTTAAGCAGTGTTTCTTTAGATAATAAGTTCTTTAAGTACGAAGATAGTAACGATCTGATTTGATCAATTTCTATAGCAAATTTCAAAGCTTTTTCTTTTTGTTCTTCATTAACGTTTTCTAAAAGAAACTTTTTGTGCTTAAATCCTAAATCTGTATCAACGGTGTAAAGTTTTACTATTTCCATGCCTTTATTATATAACCCTTAAAGATATCCGCAACAAGTTGCCCCTTTTTTCTTTAAGATGGAAAGAGTATACTTTTTTCCATGAAAAAACAAAATGTCGGTGTCCTTCTTCCAGTATTCTCATTACCAGGCAATCATGGGATTGGTGACTTTTCTAATTATGCCTATGAATTTATCGATTGGTTGAAGAAACATCGTTATCATTACTGGCAAATATTGCCTCTTAATCCAGTTGGACCCGCTAACTCTCCATACATCACTGTTTGTAGTGAAGCGTTTGATATTAGATATATTTCTTTAGATGAATTAGTGAAAGATGGCTTATTAGAAAAAGTACCAAATTTCCAAAAGAATTCCACTCAAGTTAAATATGGTGAGGTTTTATCATTTAAAGAAAAATATTTAAGACGGGCATATAAAAACTCCAAAATTTCATTAGATAAATTTAAGAAAAATAATCCATGGTGTGAAGAATACGCTAAATATTTAGTGCTTAAAATGATTAATGATAATAAGCCATGGAATGAATGGGCCATTACTAAGATTCCTAGCTTTGCACAAGATGAAATTGATTTCCATATTTGGTGCCAATACATTGCCTTCAATCAATGGAATAAGATTTTAAAATACGCTAATAAAAACGGTATCAAGATTATCGCGGATTGCCCATTCTATGTTGGTCTCGATAGTGTGGATTGCTATTTAAATAAAGATGAATTCATGCTTGATGAACATTATCATCCAACAGTTGTTTCTGGTTGTCCACCTGATGGCTTTTCAGAGGATGGTCAATTATGGGGTACACCAATTTATAACTTCGATAAGATGAAAGAAAATGGTTATAGCTTTCTTATTAATAGAATCGCTTGTCTAGCAAGCAGGGCTAATTTGTTAAGACTCGATCACTTTAGAGCGTTTGATACATATTGTGTCATCCCTGCGGAAGATGAAAACGCTAGACGTGGTGAGTGGCGTATCGGACCAAGAAATGACTTCTTTGATACTTTGTATCAGAAGTATCCAAATATTGAAATTATTGCCGAAGATTTAGGCATGCTCTTTGATAGTGTTCATGAATTGAGGAATTTCTATCATCTACCAGGCATGAGAGTTATTCAATTCTGTATTTTTGAACAATTAGAAGAAAACAATAATATCATTCTTTATCCTGGTACACATGATAACCAAACATTATATGGTTGGCTTAAATCATTAAATAAAGAACAAATAAAAACTCTCCGTAAAAAGTTCAAACATCCTCAAGATTTATATGGTGCAATATTCAATTATGTTTGGAACATGACAAGCTTAATTACCATTGTGCCACTTCAAGATTTATTAAAGCTTGATGATAAAGCAAGAATCAATGCCCCTGGCACAGTCAGCGATCATAACTGGACATTTAAATTTAAAGATATGTCTTGGACTAAGGATATTAAATACGGTCAATAGATTGACACATGTCACTTTCTGTTCAATTTTGTGTTGCCTTTAAAGTGTTATAATCCTTTCTAGAGCAAAGATTATGACTAGCGAATAGTTATTGTTTTCTTTGCCGGTATTTAGAAAGGGACTTTTTTATGAAGAAAAACGCAAAGGTATTTCCTTTACTTCTACTAACGCCATTTGTTCTTACGAGCTGTGGTCAGGTTAAGAAATATGCTGAACATCTTGATGATTATGTCTTTACAATGAAATATCATAAGAACTTCAACATCTTGCAATTAACCGATATTCACTGGAACATTAACTCTTCCACATATGAATCTGAAAAGTACATGGACAAAGTTCTTGCGGAAGCAAATAAGCACATTACCGCCACTCAAGGAGCTGGCGCTAAAATCGACCTAGTTGAATTAACAGGCGATATGTTTATGCTTGCAAACGCATACCATGTCGATTCATTTATCAAATATTTTGAAAAGAAATCAGAAGAATATGGCTTTAAATATGCTTCTATCTGGGGTAACCATGATAGACATGGCATGTATAATCCAAACTGGATCGCAGAAAGATTTGCTAAAGCCAAGAATTCTTTATATTACGAACCAAACGATGACTTATACGGTAGAAGTAATTTTATGATTAACTTAACCGCTGATGGTAATAAAGGCTCCGAAGTTAAATGGCAAATTTCTAATCTTGACTCAGGTGCATCATTCTCTGAAACAGCCTTATCACCATTTAGAGATTATGATTACATTCGTAAAGATCAAACTGAATGGTGGATTAGCGAATACAACAAAGCAGTTGTTAATAACCAAAATTTAGGTGGTAGCGATGACATTCCTGGTATTGCTTATTACCACATTCCACAAGAAGAAAACCAAAAGTTATATGACGAAGTCCAAAAGAATCCAACTTCTCATAAAAATAAATTCTTCAAATTAGAAGGATTTGCCGATAACGGAAACGAAAAATATGCTTCTAATTTCTTAGATGAAGCAAAACAACGCAATCTTAAAGGTGCATTCATGGGCCACGCTCATAACGTTGACTGGACTGTTACCTGGGATGATTTAGTAATAGGCTTAGGTGTCAAAACTGGTATCGAATTATATTACGCTCATATCGATACTAAGAGTGAAGATCCAGACATGAAGAAGGGTTTAGCGGATACAGGTATCACTGAAAACTTCGATTTAATTGGTGCTTCCTTAGTAACTATTACTGATGAAGAAAGCAATATCGAAGGTAAGTTCGATTTAGAACACTTATATTTAAATGAAAGAAAGGGCGGCGACTTTGTCGCATGGGTGAAATACTAATGAAAAAGTTTTTTAGTAAAGATAGCTTTGTTCTTTCATCTTTTGGCAAAGCACAAAGAAGACAATCTCTTCTAGTTTCTATCGTTCTTGTTGTTTTATTCATTTTCTCAGCATTAACATTCTTTAATGCATTATACGCATTTGCAGATTTCGTCGGTTCCATCGTTAGTGGTTCACCTGACGCTGCAATTAGAGATATCACAAGATCTCTTCCATTAATTCTTTCTTGCTTTATGTCTATCTGGGGCATGTTATTATTCCATGCTTTATTTAGAAATGTGAGTGATGAAAAAAGAATTAAATCCATTAAGAAAAACGCCATTGCTTTATTAGCGTTTGCCACGGTTAACTTCATCGCTATTATCGTGATGTTAATTATGGGTAAATTCCACTCTATCGTGGAAGGTGCACCTTCACCTTTATATCCATTAGATTCTATTATTTATTCCTTAATTTATGTGGCTATTGGTGTTTTCGCTTTAGTGTATCTCAAGAAGTTACAAGAAAAGATTCCTTATGTTGTTCCTTCAAGAGGCGCAGTAGTGAGCAAATTTAGAGGCTTATATTGCACATTTATGTCATTCTGGATGTTAATCGCATTATTCTCAACCGCTAGTTTCTTCTTAGGCTTATTCATCGTGGACTTTGTCCATGGCTATCTCTTATACTGCATCGGATTAATGCTAATCTTCTTTGTTAACATGCTCTTCATCGGCGTTTGGGAATTCTACTATAACGAACTCAAAGAAGAAAATAAGAAAGCATTCTTACTTCCATTAGCTATTGCTGGTTTAGTGGTCGCCATAATCGCTATCGTGTTATATCTTGTTGGTTTAACAACAGGTTTAGATGGACCAAGTAATGCGGGCTTTGGTGTTTTACCAGTAGCGTTTGCTGCAAGTGTAAATATCGCGACATTAATCGTTGCGTTTACACCAATTATTGTTTCTGTTGTTGCGGTAATTAGAGGCTTACTTTTAAGAAAAAAGAAATAATTAAATCTTAAGTTTTTCTCTGGGAAGAACAGAAACCACTAATGTTGCAATAATGATCTTTGCAATATCAAATGGAATATAAGGCACTACTGAAATAAGTAGTGCTTTTTCTATGCTTAACTTCAAATAAAGCATTAAGAAAATAGAACCGACGATATAGCAAATTAGTAAAGATACTAAACAAGCAATACCCATTCTAATGAATTGATTCTTAATTGGTAATTTATTTAAGAAATATAACGGGAAAGATAAAACCACAAAGGAAATAACAAAGCCAAATGTTGGAGAAACACCAGCGTTAAATCCCGCGTACACAGGTATGAATAATCCTATTACTAAATATAAAGCGGTAATAATAAATGTATCGATAAACGAAACAGAAGTTAAACCAATAATAAAGACCATTAAAAGTTGTAATGAAACTTTAATATTTGTTCCTAAAGGTATAGAAAACATCCCGATTATGCATAGTAACGCTAGCATAATTGCGTTTCTAGTCATACGTTTAATTTGTTTCGCTTTATCCATAGCCTCGACTATTGTACTCCTTTTTGAAACAAATAGATAAAAATATATTTTGTTTTTTGATGTTTTGCTATAATAAGGGTTAGGTATGGCAGTTCGTTATTTAATACTCAAGCATGTTTCGCTCGGGTATGGAATCTTAATTAAAAGAGAACCAAACGACATCGGTCGTGTCTTTTTCGCTGAAACAAAAGCCACAAAAAATGTCATCTTGTCTCACCCAATGTTATCTGTTGCGGATAATATCTCACTTTCTAAATTCGTTAGTTTAGGTTTATATGAAGGCATCTTTGATGCAAATACAAAAAATAAAGCGATGGATTATCTAAATGGTGCGATTAAAGACATGCATCTAAGTGAGAATGAATGTAATGGCTCAATCGTGGGCACTAAAGAATATTCTTTTAAGATTTCAATTGATTCCAATTCAATGATTACTTTATCTTGCACATGTCCTGTCGAAGGCGCTTGTAAACATCTTTATGCTGTCTTTTTAACAATTAAGAAATTAATCAATCCGAAAAGCGACAGAATGACACCATTAGTGAACGCTGAAGAAAAGACATTCAAAGATACTTTTGAAAGATATCTTTATCTAAGAGGAGGAGATAATCTCCCATTAGTTAGTAAACTATCTTATCAAATAAAGAGCTTTGAAAAATGCCAAAAATTTATTGAAGAATTATTACCTTATTATCAAAGAGGCCAATATAGATCTAGAGTAGTTAATGATATACTATCGCCATTATTTTTTAATCAACACAACGTTGAAAACTTCCAAAAAATAGTGGAAACCGCCTCTGAAGAAACAAAAGCAATGCTTATTGAAGCGGACAATATTTTTAACAATCTTTCTGAAGAATTAGAAAAAAGAAGAGGGGTCACTAGAAAAGCTAATTTATATGACATTTTATTAGCCCCTAATTCTAAATCTTTAATTGAATTATTAAAACACGCGGAAGATAACTATTCAGAAGAAAGATTAGCAAGCCAAGTAATGATGGAATATATCAAATATCAAGACTTAACTATTGAGGAAATCGCGGAGTTAAAAGATTGCTATTTATTCCAAATGAATCACCGTTACTACATGCAAGATTTATTCGCTTCACCAGCGAAGAATAGATTAAGCATTTATTTATTGCTATTTGATGAACTTCCATTTGATGAAGCAAAGATTAAACAAATCCCATTAGAATATTTCTTAAAAGTTGCGCCTTATAGCAATGATAAGAGTAGATATATCCAAATCGTTCACGCGAATTATGAATCTATTAAAGAAGAAGATTATCCTTTAATTTCAGAATTATTAATTGGTGTGGCTTTGCAGCACGATTATATCGACGAAAGAACAATTCGCTTAGCGATTGAATTAAGTAAGAAAATTCCACATGGCACATTTGTTAACGAAGTAGTGGAAGCCAATATTAGAAGACCAAAGAAATCAAGAGTGTAATATGAACGTTTTAGAATTATTAGAACATTATAAGATTGAGAAACTATCACTAAGTGATATGGATCTTTTCTATTACTATGATTATAAATATGGTGTTGATTATGATGAAAATAATCATCCTATTTTCTTTGTCAACCTATTTACTAAAATAAATCGTATTCCAATTATTGAATTCTCATTAGATTTCAAAGGTAGATTACATTATTCATGTCAAATATGCCGTGAAAAAGAACCATGTCGTCATTTCTCCATTTTAGTGACTAATTTATTAAAAGAAGAATATGAACAATTAAAACAACTATCCACGAAATTTGCTTTTGAGATTTCTGATGTTGATAGAAGAGAACAACAAAGCGCTTTTGATTTAGAACTTGGTGAAGTCTTTAAAGAAATTAGAAAAGAAGAAATCGCTAACGCTTCTACTAAAGCAAGATTAAAAGTTTATTTAGAAGATACTAGATATTCCTATAGTGTTAATTTAACAATCGCTAAAGGCAAAGAATATAAGATTGCCTCCATTGACCGCTTCCTAGCGAGATTCATTAGCGAAGAAGAATTTAGATATGGTAAAGATTTAACAATTACTCATTCAATTTCTTCTTTTGATGAAGTAAGTCAAAAAATCATCGTGCTTTTAGAAAAATACAATCCTAATTTCTTTATCGATTTAAGAAATGAAAAATCATTAACGTTCTTTGATGAATTATTAGATATCCTTAAAGACAATTATTTATATATTAATAACGAAGTCTATTACGTTTCTAAAGAAGCGATGCCAGTGGTGATTAATGTTAATGATAACTATTCTTTATCGGTCGATGGTGTGGAAAAAGGCTATATTCCTTTAACGAGAAATTATTATTACTGCAAATCCGCGAATGAGATCAAACCATTAACTAATAACCATCACATCAATAGCCTTATTGATTCAGTTAAATCATACCCATTGTCCACAATTCAAAACAATTTCGATAATTTTAAATATTCATTTTTTGAAAAATATCCACAGTTCTTTAATATTGCAGAATCAATTAGTAAAGAACTACAAGGCACTAATCTCATTATTAAAGCCTACTTTGATTATGAAAAAGATAATGTCTATGAAAAGACTAGATATTTTAAAAATGAGCAAGAAGTCGAAGTTAGAGACATTACTAATTTCTATGAAGTTTCACAAATCAAACATTATCAAGAAATACTAATGAGTTATGGTTTCTTTGATCATGTTTTAACTGATGGTAGTCAAGTCTGGGATTTCTTAAGTAGCACATTAGAAAATCTTCAAGCGGTCGCTGAAGTCTATTTCTCTAAAGAATTAGATTCAAGAAAGACAAGTTCTTTCACTTCTCCAAATATCTCTATTAAAAAAGAAGGTTCAATGTTAGAAGTGCTCGTGGATTCTTCTATTTATAGCGAAGAAGAGCTTAAAACAATTCTAATTGGTTTAAAACGCAAAAAGAAATTCGTAAAGATTGGTGATAATTTCATCAACTTAATGAGTGAAGACACTCAAGAATTTTATAGTTTAGCTAAAGACTTAGATTTAATTAATGAAAACTCTTTAAACAATAAAAAAGAATTACCGCTTTATTATGCTTTCAAAGCCTATGGTAAAGATAATAGTTTCTTATCAATGGACAGCTATTTAGATGATGTCTTTAATGAATTAAAGAACTTCTCACAAAACAATCTTGAAATCGCTAAGATTAATGGTGATCTTAGACCATATCAAATCGATGGTGTGAAATGGTTATCTGTTTTATACAAATATTCATTAGGAGGTATCCTCGCTGATGATATGGGTTTAGGTAAAACTATTGAAACAATTGCTTTTATTAACACAATTAAGCAAGAAAAACCAATTCTTATTGTCTCCCCTAAATCATTAGTGTTCAACTGGGTTAGTGAATTCAATAAGTTCGCTAAAGATATACCCGTGTCCGCTATTATTGGTACAGTGGAAGAAAGAAAGAAGATCATTAAGAAGATTAAAAACGATAAATTTGGTGTCTTCTTCATCTCTTATGATTCCTTAAGAAATGAATATGAAAACCTTTCTGATATTACTTTTGATATGTGTATCCTTGATGAAGCACAATTCATTAAGAATATGCACGCTAAAAAGACAGGTGCGGTTAAGCAAATCAACGCCTTACATACAATTGCCTTAACCGGCACTCCGATTGAAAACAATATTTATGACCTTTGGTCAATATTTGATTTCTTAATGCCACATTATCTTTTAGATTATGAAGATTTCAAAGATTCATATGAACATAATGAAGACTATTATGAAATCGTTAGAGATAAAGTTGCTCCATTCATCTTGAGAAGAAGAAAAGAAGACGTCTTGAAAGACTTACCAGAAAAATATGAAGTCATTATTACCACTGAAATGAGTCAAGAACAAAGAAAGCTTTATGATGCTTTCCGTCTTAAAGCTAAAGAAGAACTCAAATCAAAAGATGGTGGTTCTAAGATTATGGAAGTCTTATCAATTATCACTAGATTAAGGCAAATATGCGTTGATCCATCAACATTTGTTGATAACTTTGTGGGTGAATCCGGTAAGATAACCGCTTTAAAAGGCATTATCAAAGATAAATTAGAAGAAGGACATAGATTTTTAATCTTCTCTCAATTTGTCTCCGCTTTAAATATTGTCAAAGATGGAATTGAAAAGATGGGCATCAAATATTTCATGATTGCTGGTGATACATCTGCGAAAGATAGATTAAAAATTTGTAATGATTTCAATACTGATGAAGAATATAAAATCGTTCTGATTTCCTTAAAAGCAGGCGGTACGGGACTCAATTTAGTTGGCGCTGATGTGGTTATTCATCTTGATCCATGGTGGAACTATTCTGCGGAAAGTCAAGCTAGTGATAGAGCGCACCGTATTGGTCAAACAAGAACAGTGGAAGTAATTAAACTTATCGCTGAAAACAGTATCGAAGAAAAAGTTGTTAATCTTCAAAACGAGAAAAAAGAGCTCGTTGATAAAGTCATTTCCGATAATGATTCTTCCATCAAATCTTTATCCATCAAAGACCTCAAATCTATTTTAAGTATGTAAAAACCGCAACAATAGCGGACATTTATTTGTATATTGTCATGTTCTAAATATCATTTTTCTTATATAAAGAAGGTGAATTATTTTCATATTTATCATGGAGGGACAATATGATTTTAGAAAAGTGTGTAATTGGTATTGAATTTGGCTCTACCAATATTAAAGCTGTCATGCTTGATGAAAACCACGAGATTATCGCTTCTAACGATTATTCTTGGGAATCAACATTAAAAAACGGTATTTGGATTTATACGTTAGAACAAGCCAAAATCGGTTTAGCGGATTGCTATGCTGGTTTAAAACAAAAATTCGAAACAAAATATCGTCGCCCATTATCTAAAGTTGGTGCGATTGGTATTTCTGGTATGATGCATGGTTATCTTGTCTTTGACAAGAATGGCAACCAATTAGCAGAATTCCGCACCTGGAAAAACACTATTTGCCCAGATGCGCAAGATCAATTGTCTGCCTTATTTAATTTCAACGTTCCACAACGTTGGAGTGTCTCCCATATTTATCAAGCTTTATTAAATGGGGAAAAAGAAGTTAAAGATATCGTCTTTGCTACCACCTTAGCGGGTTATATGCATTATTTATTAACTGGCCAAAAAGTTATCGGTGCTAACGATGCTTCTGGTATGTTCCCATTAGATAAGAACACAAAAGACTATGACGCTACAATGGTCGCTAAGTTCAATGACTTAGTGAAAGATAAAGTCCCATGGAGAATCTTAGACATCTTACCAAAATGTATGCTTGCGGGACAAAATGCTGGTTACTTAACAAAAGAAGGTGCCTTATTGATTGACCCATCAGGTGTTTTACAACCAGGTATCCCATTCTGCCCACCAGAAGGTGATATGGGCACAGGTATGATTGCCACTAACTCAGTTAGAGTGGGCTATGGCAACTCCTCATTAGGTACATCTGGTAACATCACATTAGTTACCGATAAAGATATCGCTATGAATAAAGAAATCGATGTCATCGCTTCTCCAAGTGGCTATCCAGCAGTTCTAGTTCACGCCAATAACTGCACAACCGATATTAATGCTTGGGTTGAATTATTACATCAAGCTATCGTTTTAGCGGGTGGTTCTATCCAACGTGGTGAATTATTCGTGAGATTATTCAATAAATCATTAGAAGGCGAACCAGATGCTGGTGGTCTTGTCTCATTTAACTACTTCTCTGGTGAAGCCGCAGTTGGCGTTCAAGAAGGTAGACCATTATTCGTTCGTGAACCAGACGCTAAAATGTCATTAGCGAACTTCATGAAATCACATATCTTAGCCGTTCTTGCTATCTTAAGAATCGGTGTTGATATCTTAGTTAAACAAGGTGTTGAAGTTAATAAGATCTACGGTCATGGTGGTTTCTTTAAAACACCTGTCGTTGGCGCTAAAGCATTAAGCGCGGCATTAAATGCTCCTGTTGCGACATTAAGTAGTGCGGGTGAAGGTGGCCCATATGGTGAAGCCTTATTAGCCGCTTATATGCTCGAAAAAGAAAAAAGCGAAACATTAGAAGATTATTTACAAAACAAGATCTTCGCCAACGCTAAAGAAGAAGTCGCTGTTGCTTCTAAAGAAGAAGTTAATGGCTTCAATAAGTTCTTAGAAAGATATAAAGCCGCTGTTCCAGTGGAAGCAAAAGCAGTTGAATGCGTTAAAGGACAACATAACTAATATGTCATTCAATTGGTGCTTTATCGGAACTGGCGCTATCGCCAAGAAAGTTGCTAAAGAATTAGTTACCAATCCTGGCCATCAGATTGTCTCGGTTTTCAATCGCACCAAAAAGAAAGCGGAAAAATTCGCTAAAAAATACAATTCTACAGTTTATGAAAGTGCGTTAGACGCAATAATTGATCCTCGCGTTGATGGGGTTTATATTGCGACCACAAATGAAACGCACTTTTCATTTTGTAAATTATGTTTAGAAAACCATAAACCAGTCTTATGCGAAAAGCCAATTACTGGTAACGCTAGAGAATTAGAACAATTAATCCAATTAAGTAAAGAAAATAACACAATGCTTAAAGAAGCAATGTGGACTTGGTATAACCCCGTTGCTCATAAAGTAAAGCAGTGGATTCAAGAAGATAGAATAGGCAAAATACAATTTGTTGATTGCATATTCAATATGCCAATATTTGGCTATAACAAAGCTAAAGGCAGATACATCAATCCATCTAGATATGGTGGTGCACTTCTTGATTTAGGTGTTTATCCAGTGAGATATGTTTATGAATTATTTGGTAAGCCAAAATCAATTCAATCAACTGGAAAACTATATAACGGCATCGATCTTTATAACGATTCGATATTTGATTATGGTGATTTCAAGGCTAATGTTAGTAGCCAAATCAACGCCCTTGTGGGCGAGCATTGCTATATCGTTGGTGAAAAAGGAAAAATTAAAGTTCCTTTATTCCATATGACAAGTAAAGCCGTCTTAAAAACAAGAGAGGGCAAAGAAGTATTTAAAGATAAGAAAAAGAAATTTGCTCGTCAATTTAGAGTGGTTGCGGAAATCTTTAAAGGTGAAAAACCAAATGAACTAGTCTCTTTAGAATCATCTCTAGATGTCATGGAAATCATGGATGAGATCAGAAAGCAAATCGGTGTCGTTTTCCCATGTGATTGATACTTTTTTGACAAAAAAGAATAATTATTTCTATAATTAATATAAATAAAAGGGGAAATTTATCATGCCAGTCAAAAAACCTGCTGCTAAACCAGCACCAAAGAAAGCTGAACCAAAGAAAGCTGCTAAACCAGCACCAGCTAAAAAGCCAGCTCCTGCTAAAAAGCCAGAACCAGCAAAGAAACCAGCACCAAAAGCTGCTCCAAAGAAAGAAGAACCAAAGAAAGCTGCTCCAAGCGCTAATGCTTCTTATCATCTTTCTAAGAGAGAAGATGGCAAATGGCAACTCTTCATCACAGGTAGTGACAAAGTTATCAAAACATTTGCTACAAAAGCTGAAGGTGAAGCCTATGCTAAAGAAAAAGCATCCAACACTGGTCGTGCAATTTTAGCGCACAACTCTAAAGGTGCTAACAAAGGCAAAATTAAAAAGAAATAGGTTTTAATGAATAAAAAGCTTATATGCTTTGACATGGATGGCACCGTCTATCTCGGTGAGCATCTCTTTAAAGGCGCAAAAGAAACATTCGAATATCTTAAACAAAACGATATTTCGTTTGTTTTTTTGACTAACAATTCTTCTCACTCATTAAAGTTTTACGTTGAAAAGATTAAAAGGATGGGTATCGAATGTAATGAAGATAATTTTTATTCTTCAATTGACACCACAATTAGATATTTAAAAGATCAAAATGTTAAAACACTTTTTGTTTTAGGCGTTAAAACTTTTAAAGAAGAATTAAAGAAACATTTCCAACTTATTGAAGATTATCAAGAAGAAGTACCAGATGTGGTATTGGCCTCATTTGATACTGAACTCGTTTATGACGAATTAAAGAATGCATGTCTATATATCCAAAAGGGCAGTAAATTTATTGCCACGAATATGGATTATCGTTGCCCAATTGAAGATGGATTATATATTCCAGATTGTGGTGGTTTATGCAAATGGATTGAGATGTGCACTAATAAAGCACCAATTTTCTTAGGTAAACCAGAACCCACAATGATTTATCAAGTGATGGAAAAATTTAGTGTTAGCAACAAAGAAACAATGATGGTGGGTGACCGCTATTATACCGATATAGTCGCAGGTCTTAACGCTCATGTTGATACTGTTGCGGTATTAAGTGGGGAAACAACTTTAGAAGAATTTCAAAAGGCAACAAAAAAGCCGACATATATTATTGATTCTATAGCCGACTTAATTGATTTACTTGAGAAATAAGTTGTTTGAAATACTTATAAGTTTCAGTTCTTTTAGCAGAACTTTTTATGAATTTTGTTGGAAGACATTCGTGGTGATGTAATCAACACCCATGTCTTCTAATTTTTTTAACATTTCAGGATTATCAACTGTCCAACAATTAACTTTAAGATTTTTCTTATGGAAGATATCCACTAAATCTTGAGTTAATAATCTATCTTCGATATCAATATCCATCTTAAAGAATTTAGCCCATTTATATAATGTCTTATAATGACCTTCTTCCAGAAGTTGTTGTAAATGGACTTTCTTATGTAACATGTTCCTTAATTTAATTAATGGCCAAGGATAGAAAGCGATAAATGTAACATTTTCAATGCCCATATATTCATCGATATATTTAACGATTTGTTTTAGATATTTCTTTTTAGGATTCTTTGGTTTGAATTCAATGATTGGGCGTTTGCCACTCTCTTTACAAATCTTTAAATAGTCCTCAAATAGGGGAATATAGGCTTCTTTATCGCCTTGGTCATTGTCTAAATGCAATTTAACGACTTCGTCTTTTGTCATGTCCGCGATGACGTATTTTTTGCCATCGCTTAAGAAATCTGGATCATGATGAATAACCCAATAGTTATCTTTAGTTAAATGAATATCAGTTTCAATACCAAAGAATTCACTTTTTGCCGCTTCTTTAAAGGCATTTAGAGTATTCTCAAAGTATTTATCGTGCTTGCCACGATGTGCAATACATAATGGTTTCATATTTATTATTCTTCAGCGTCTCCTATAGCTTCTAATCCAGATGTGAATTTAGTCTTTGTGCTCTTCACATTCTTCACAAAGAAGAATACCACTAAGGAAATGGCGATACAAACGCCAGCGTAAACTGGCAAGAATCTCCAGTCAAAAGCAGGAATGAATAATAAACCACCTAAAGCGATAGGGGTGATTGTTTGAGCGGACATACTGGCGGCGTAATAATAACCAGTAAATCTACCAATCTTTTTGCTGTTACATAATTCAACGACCATTGGGAAGGAATTGACATGCACTAATGACATGCCAAAGCCTTTAACCAACCAAATGATATATAGCCAAATTGGGATCGAACCTTTTGGTAAGCCGGCAGTGAATGCTAATAAAGCCCAAAGTAAATAGCTTAATAATGATAAAGCTAAGCCACCAAATAATGTCCATTTACGGCCAATCTTACTTGCGATAATACCACCAAGAGCAAAACCTGCCACGCTACCAAGACCACCTAAAATTGTTAAGATCATTGTGCTTGTTGATTCTGAATGTGTACCGTAAATAACGTAGTTATTAAGGAATGTAGAGACACCATTATCCGCCATAAACCAGAAAAATTCTGCTCCTAAAATGAGGAAGAGCATAATCTTATTGGCTTTTGATAATGGTTTATCATCATCAACCTTATCAGCGGTTTCACTGACTGCTTCTCCTCTGGCTAATTCATCTTTCATTTCTTCTTTGATTTTATTTTCCTTAACAAGAACGAATAAGACAATCGCGGAGATAAGCATCAAAACAGAGGCCACAAGGAATGGACCTTCAACCGCCCAAATATTGTTATATGCCCATGTATGGTCAGCATATAAACCTGTATTTTTATCAACCGCGGTACCTAAATATCTACTTAAAACGAAGACAAGACCAACGACTGTGGCAAAAGCGCCACCGATATAGCCCATGATATTAATAATACCGTTTGCTTTAGAACGTAATGGTTTTGGAGTAATATCAGGCATTAAAGCAACCGCTGGGTTTCTATACATCATCGCAAATAATACGACAACGGCCATCATGATGATGACACCAGCTAATTGATTGAAGTGGAATAACACTGGAATAAATGGGAAAGCAATAGCACAGACAAATGTACCAATTAAGATGTAAGGCATACGCTTACCAATTTTAGTGTTTGTCTTATCTGATAAATGACCAAATACTGGCATTAAGATTAATGCAGCGATGTTATCGATAGCCATCATGATACCGACAGGGTATTGAACTTTCTTAATAATGTCACCGCATTGTTTAATGGCGTCTGCTGTATTGATTTGGCGAAGTGCTTCATATTCTGGATAGAATGCTTTAGCGAACATTTCTGTTAAAAATGTTGGGCACCATAAATCATAAACTTGCCATAAAAGCAAAATGCCAAAAAAGGCAAAGCCGATTAAAAATGTACGTTTATAGTTCAGCTTAAACGTAGACTGATTCGAAACAGTTTGTTCCATAATTACCTATCTTTCTATGTGCTAAATAGCACATGCTTACAATAGCAACTTAATGCCAATAACCCTTTTTGTCAACCTATTAATAAAAAAAGCCTTCCAAAATAGTGACAAATCACAAAAGAAGACAATGAATTTAAATACGCACTATTTTTGATAGCGGTGAATGAAAAATTCAATGATGTATAAGAACGCTCTTACGAGTAATGAAACGCCTAAGAATGTAAAGAATGGAATTAATGATTTTGATCTATTGATGATTAAGAAAACACAATAGATAATTTCAACAATACAAAGAATAATTACACCAGCATTTAGTAGTGGTTTTTTCATCAAATTGAAACCACCGTTGATGATTTTGGCAATTTGGAATGCAATTGCGAGAATAGCCCAAATAAGGCAGACGGTATCTAGTTCAAGCTTAGCCGCCATAAAGACAATACCTAATGCCATGCTTATTCCTGCAACAACTGCGTTAATCACATTTCTTCTTTTTCCTAAATAGTTTAAAGACAAGAATTGCACTAATTCAGTGGTGCCTATTGCTAAGATAATTGAACCAATAAATGATTTATTATGAATATCAACATCTGGATAAGCTAGAAATGTTAAAACAGTAACACCGATAAAGATGAAACTAATAATAGCAACAATTTCTAATATGACATGTAAAGTATTTGTTTTTCTCATATCCTAATTCTTAACAATTTCTAAAACGATATCAATCATCTTCTCAAAATCTTGGATAACTAAATATTCAAAACGACCATGGTGGTTACCACTTCCTGTCCCTAAGTTTGGTGTTACTAAACCCATCTTAGAGAAAGTCGCACCGTCAGTGCCACCTTTGATTCTGTCAAATTTAGGTTCTAAACCAACTTTTCTTAAAGCGGCTTCTGCTTTTTTAACTGGACGAGGATCTTTATCAACATATGGTTTCATATTTTCATATTGTTCAGAAATTTCAACGTTGATTTTAGCCTTTGGATATTTCTTTAATAAATTATCTCTAATTTCATAAATACATTTATCTAATGCTTCTAATTTTTCTCTAGAGAAATTTCTTAAAATTGCTACGAATTCAGTCTTTTCAGAAGTACCATTTGCGCTTGTTAAATGCCAGTAGCCCTCGTCAGCATAGAATGGTGTTTCTTTTTCAGGAAGCATAGAGATGAATTCTGATTGCACTTGCAAAGCATTGATTAATGTATTTTTGCCTTCGCCTGGATGGACCGCAACACCATCAATCTTAACTTTCAATTGTTGAGCGTTGAAATTCTCAATAGCGATTTCGTCAATCGCACCTCCATCAACAGTAAAAGCATATTCCGCACCCATTTTTTCTAAAGAGAAATGCTTTGGACCTTCACCAATTTCTTCATCAACAGTAAACGCTACCGCTAATGGATGATGTTTAAATTCTGGATGTTCTTTAATGTAATCTAAAACACCCATGATGATTGCAATACCCGCTTTATCATCAGCGCCTAATAATGTATTACCATCAGTAACGACTAAGTCTTTACCGATAAAAGCTTTCATATGTGGGAATTGATTTAAGGAAATAGAATATTGCTCATTTAATTTGATGTCTTTGCCATCCCAATTATTAACAATTTGAGGATTAACACCTTCATCTTTAACTTCTAAAGCTGTATCCATATGAGCGTTTAAGCCGATAACTTCACCTTCACCATCAAGATGAGCGTAGACAATACCATATTCATCCATGTAAGCATCATCTAAGCCAAGTTCTTTTAATTCTTTAACTAATAAACGACCTAAATTCTTTTGCTTTTCAGTAGAAGGAGTAGTACCTGTATTCTCATCAGCTTGAGTATCAATTTTGGCGTATCTAATAAATCTTTCAACGTTTTTGTTCATATTCGTTTCCTCTTATTGCCAATATTATATATTGTTAGAAGAAAAACAAAATATCTTTTTCTTTTCTAAGAAAACAAATATCTATAAAATGTAGATATGGTTGAAGAAATTGAAATTAAAAGAAAAGTATATCAAGTAGTGGAACAGCTAGGAGATCGCTCCTTCAAAGTCGAAAGAAAGGGTACTTATTATTTCCTTAAGAAGTTTGATAACGATAAGGAAGGATTTGATAAATTTGTCGACTGCGAACATCGTTTAAGAGTGTCAGGAGTGACCAATCCAAAATGTTTCTTATATGACAAGAATTTAAGATGGGCTGTTATCGAATATGTTGAAGGTGATAACTGTTTAGAAATGCTTGCGAGAGAAGAACTCCCAGAAGAAATAATTAAATTAATGTTTACCGCCTTCTGGTATGCAAGAAATGACCGTATGGCGTTAGATATGAAACCAGATAACTTTGTTTATAGTAATGGGAAACTATATTACATGCCATTCAAAGTCGAAAAGTTCACAACGAATGACAACTTTGTCCAACGTGACATTCGCTTATGGTTCTTCACAAAAGATTTTGTTAAGTATTGCCATTCAAAAGGTATCGATGTTGATGAATCACCTTTAAAGAGTGATTATGAAACAAATAAATACATTGCTTTAATGACTGTTAAATATTACAGATAAGAGGTTAATAATAATATGGAAAACAGAGTAATCAAAACAATTAAGGAACGTGTCAGCTGCAGAACATATAGTGACAAGAAAGTCTCATTAAAGAAAGCTTTAGAAATTGCGGAAGCTGGCAAATTTGCACCAAGTGGAAAGAATAGACAAATCGCTAATATCTTTGTGGTTAATAGTAAAAAATACGTGGAACGTCTCCGCAAATTATCAGTCGAACAATTAAATAGAGACTGTATGTATGGGGCTAAAACTATTCTAATTGTTACTGGTCCTAGAGAAGATGCGTTCACTTTCCAAGATTGCTCTTGTATCCTTGAAAACATGTTTGTCGCAGCATCTGCCCTAAAGATTGCTACTTGTTGGATCAATCAATTTGATGAATTGTTCCAATCAAAAGATGGGTTAAAAATTAAGAAGCAATTAGGCATCCCAGAAGACCATCGTGTAGTGGGTTCTTGTATCCTTGGTTATCCAAAGGAAGGGACTGTATTAGCAGTCAAGGAAAGAAAAGCCGATTTCATTAAAATTATTTAACTAAACAAAGCGCTTTCGTAAGATAGTCATTAAAAAAACGCATAATGATATAATCGCGAGCGCTTTTTTATTGATATTATAAATGTACACACATAGGAGATTTATCATGAAAAAAGTAGTTACTAATCCCTACTTACCTAATTTTGAGTACGTCCCAGATGGCGAACCACACGTTTTTAATGGTCGTGTTTACGTCTATGGCTCTCATGACCGTTTCGGAAGTAGCGGTTTCTGTTTAAACGACTATATTACATGGTCCGCACCAATTGACGATTTATCAGATTGGCGTTATGAAGGTGTTATCTGGAAAAAGACAGATGATCCACTAAATAAAAGAAAAACACAATTTTATGCCCCAGACGTTTGTCAAGGTCCTGATGGCAAATATTATATTTACTATTCACCAGCACCTGGTTTCACCAAAGGTTCATGGGTTATCCGCTGCGCAGTCAGTGATTCCCCAGCTGGTCCATTCAAATTCCATGGCAAAGTTGATTTAAGAAAATGGCAAAAGAGTTACGCACCATTTGACCCAGCAGTTTATGTGGAAGATGGTCACGTCTATCTCTATTACGGTTCTGCTTTGTTCTATCCAGTTATTGGCTTAAGCGCTAAGAAGATTCTTGGTGGTGCGGTTGTTGAACTCGATCCAAAAGACATGGTGACAGTTATCACTGAACCAATTACAACAGTTCCATCAATTCAAAACGATAAGAATAAAGAATATGGCATGCACGCTTTCTTCGAAGCTAGTTCAATGCGTAAATTCAACGGCAAATATTACTTCATTTATTCTTCACAAGCCGGCCATGAATTATTCTACTGTATCGGTGATACACCAAAAGGTCCATTCAGAAAAGGTGGCACATTAGTCTCCAATGGTGATATCGGTTTAAGAGGTATTGAAAATAGTAAAGATGCTTGTGACTTCACAGGTAATACACATGGTTCCATGGTGGAAGTTAATGGCAAATACTATGTCTTCGCTCATAGACAAACAAATAAATGCCAATTCTCTAGACAAGGTTTCGCAGAAGAAATCTTTATGGAAAAAGATGGTTCCTTCAAACAAGTTGAAAGAACATCACAAGGTTTATATGGCAAACCATTACCAGGTGAAGGCGAATACTTTGCTTCTATCTGCTGTGGCTTAAGAGCTAAAGATGGTAATAGATTCTATGGTGTTTTCAAATCAGGTCACACAAAAGAACCATTCTTAACTCAAGAAGGTAGAGATAGAAACGAAAATCCAAACCAATATATCAAGAATTTCAATGATGGTTGTTCCGTTACCTATAAGTATTTCGATTTACAAAAGACCAAAACATTCGCTATTAAGTTAGATGGTAAGGCCAATGGTAAGCTCGTAATGAAATATGGTGATAAAGAAGCCGTTAAAGAAATCAATGTTGAAGGTGAAGCTTGCATCGAATTCCCAATTGAAAATGGTGGCGCTAAAGATCAAGTAACATTCGTTTACGAAGGTAAAGGCGCTCTCAACTTGAGAAAATTAATTCTTAAATAAGAAAGCAAAAACAATAAGGCGTAGCGGCTGCTACGCTTTTTGTTTGAAGAATTAATGTTTATGGGTATAATAACTACGTTATGAAAGACTTTTATTTAGAAATCAAACACATTGATAAAAAGACAGGCGCCAGATATGGTATCCTCCATACTCCTCATGGAGATTGTGAAGTACCAATGTTTATGCCTGTTGGCACATTAGCGACTGTTAAAACATTATCCCCAGAAGAACTTCATCAAATGGGCGCTGGAACTATTTTAGGCAACACATATCATTTATCGATTAGACCAGGTGCTGATATTGTTGCTAAAGCCGGTGGCTTACATAAGTTCATGAACTGGGATGGACCAATACTTACTGATAGTGGTGGCTTCCAAGTTTTCTCTTTAGCGGAAAATCGCAAAATTAGCGAAGACGGTGTTGAATTTAAGAGCCATTTAAATGGTGATAAATTATTCTTTTCTCCAGAAGTTTCCATCGAAATTCAAGAGAAATTAGGTTCAGATATCGCTATGTCTTTTGATGAATGCATTCCTTGGCCAGCGGATTATAACTATTGCAAAAAGTCCACTGAAAGAACATTAAGATGGGCCAAACGTGGTAAAGACGCTCATAAAAGAGAAGACCAAGCTTTATTTGGTATTGTCCAAGGTGGCGATTATGAAGATTTAAGAAAAATGTGCGCTGAAGAATTAGTCAAAATGGATTTTCCAGGTTATTCCATTGGTGGCACATCAATTGGTGAACCAAAAGATAAATTCTTTGAAATGATTGATTACGCAATTAAATATTTACCACAAGATAAACCAAGATATGTTATGGGTATTGGTTCCATTGACTATATCTTAGGTAGTATTTTACGTGGTGTTGATATGTTTGACTGTGTCTTACCAACTAGATTAGCTAGACACGGTGCTTTAATGACTTCACATGGTCGTGTGAACATCAAAAATGAAAAATATAAAGAAGACTTTACTCCTTTAGATGATAAATGCGATTGCTATTGTTGCAAGAACTACACTAAAGCGTATTTAAGACATTTATATATTTGTGATGAAACATTCGGTAAACGTTTAATGTCTATCCATAATGTTAGATTCTTAATTAGATTAGTGGAAGAAGCAAGAGTGGCTATTCAAGAGGATAGATACGAAGAGTTCATGAAAGAGAAACTCGCTGAATTCGGTGATGAAAGAGGCTTCTAATGAATATTAATTTATTTGATTATTATCTTCCTGAAGAATTAATTGCTCAAAGACCAAGTGAAAAAAGAGATCATTCCCGTCTTTGTGTTGTTAATAAAGATGAACATACTTATTTAGATAAGCATTTTTATGATATTGTCGATTACCTTCACGAAGGCGATGTATTAGTGAGAAATAACACTAAAGTTATTCCTGCTAGATTATTAGGAATAAAAGAAGTAACTGGTGCGCACTGCGAACTACTACTTTTAAAGCAATTAGAGGGCGATAACTGGGAATGTCTAACTAGACCCGCTAAATCGTTAAAAGTTGGTGCAAGAGTGGATTTTGGCGATGGTAAACTCATCGCTGAATGTATCGAAGAAAGAGAAGAAGGCATTCGCGTATTTAAATTTATTTATGAAGGTATCTTTTTAGAAGTTCTTGATCAATTAGGTAAAATGCCTTTACCGCCATATATTGCACAGCAACTATGTACAAACGATAGATATCAAACTGTTTATGCTAAATACGAAGGAAGTGCTGCTGCTCCAACTGCGGGTTTCCATTTCACAGAAGAAATATTTGAAAAACTTAAAGCTAAAGGTGTCGAAGTAGTGGATATTACTTTACATATTGGTTTAGGAACATTTAGGCCAGTTAAAGTGGAAGACACTAAAGACCACGTCATGCATAGTGAAGTCTATGAAATGAGTGAAGAATCCGCTAATAGATTAAATAAAGCGAAAGCCAACGGGCAAAGAATTATTGCTATTGGTACAACATCAGTTAGAACATTAGAAGCTAATTATTCTAAGTATGGATGTTTTAAACCTACAAGAGAAGCAACAAATATCTTCATTGAACCAGGCTATGAATATAAAACAATTGATGCTTTAATTACTAATTTTCATTTACCTAAATCAACATTAATCATGCTTGTTTCAGCGTTTATGGGAAGAGAGTTTACTTTAGAAGTTTATAAGCATGCTGTAGAAGAAAAATACCGTTTCTTCTCCTTTGGTGATGCGATGTTTATTTATGGAAGAGACAAAGATTAATTATCAAAAAGAACAAGAGAAGTTACTTAAAAAACTCGTGGAATCTAACAATAAACCCACATTACTTTTACATGTCTGCTGTGGACCATGTTTTACTTATCCTTATGAAATAATTAAAGACTATTTTAAGATCACAATCATTTATAACAATTCCAATATTTATCCAGAAGAAGAATACCATCGTCGCTTAAACGAATTAAAAGGTTATCTAAAAGCTATTTCCGCGGATATTGAAGTCATAGAATTCCCTTATGATAATTTAACCTATAACAAGGATTTAGAACCATTCGCTGACCAAAGAGAAGGAATGGATCGCTGCCGCCTTTGCTTTAGAAAGAGATTAGGCCAAGCTATTGATTACGCTGAAGAGCATGGTTTTGATTTTGTTGGTACAGTGATGAGTATCTCCAGATTTAAGAATTCTCAAGATTTAAATAAAATCGGTTTTGAATTATCTCAAGATAAGAAAGTTCAATGGTTACCCGCTGACTTTAAAAAGAATGGTGGATATGAAAAATCTTTAGATATTGTCCGTAAATATGGACTATATTTTCAACATTACTGTGGCTGTAAATTCTCAATTCGCACCACAAAAGTAGAACTGTAATTAATTACAAAAACAATTTTTTAAAAGTAAATTAATAAAATTATGCTATCATTTTGCTATAGATAGTTTTTGTTTTATCCCTTTACAAAAAGTCTTTCTTTTAATCCTAGTAAAGGAGTTAACGCTATGATAAACAAAAATAAACGCAAGTTACTAATTGTTGAAGATGAATTTATTAACCGCGAAATTTTAAAAAACATCTTATTAGATGATTACGAAATTTGTGAAGCGGAAGATGGCGAATCTGCTCTTGAAATACTTAAGAGTAACAAAAACAACTTTTCTTTGATTTTACTCGATTTGTTTTTGCCAAAATTATCTGGTCTAGAATTACTTAATATCATCGAAGGTGATGGCAAATTAAATAACATCCCTGTCATTGTTTTAACTTCTGATAAAGAACTTGAAGTGCAATGTTTATCTTATGGTGCTTCTGACTTTATTTCTAAACCTTATCCAGATTCAAGAATCATTAAAGCAAGAATTAATAGAGTCATCGAATTATTCGAAGATAGACAAACAATTAAATCCACTGAAAGGGATGCGTTAACAAGACTCTATACAAGATCGTACTTTTATAAGTATGTTGCTGATGCAGATAAGAATAATCCAAATCAAGAGATGGACGCTATTGCAATTGGCATTAGATCATTCCACGTTATTAAAGAACGTTTTGGCGCTCAATTTAGTGATAGCTTATTAGTCCGCTTTTCAAAGCGCTTGAAAGCGGTTATGCCTAATATCTCCGGCATGGTCTGCCGTTTAGAAGTGGATACATTTATTGTTTACGCTAAACACATTGAAAATTATGAAGAATTCCATCAAGAGATATCCGCTGATATCTTCGTGGATATCGATAATAAGACACCAATTACAGTGCAAATGGGTATTTATCAAAACGTTGATAAGAACATTGATATTGATGTGCGTTTTGAAAGAGCCGAACGAGCGCTTGATAAGATTAGAAATAACGTCATTAAAAACATCTCCATCTTTGATGACAAATTAAAAGAAAAAGAGATGTATGAAGAAGAGCTAATTGAAGAATTTTCTACCGCGATAAAAGAGCATCAATTTGTCGTCTTCTATCAACCAAAATTTAATATCAAAGGTGATAAGCCATTCCTCGCAAGTGCGGAAGCATTAGTGAGATGGAAACATCCAACTAAAGGATTGATATCTCCTGGTATTTTTATTCCTTTATTTGAAGAAAAAGGCCTCATTCAAAGACTTGATTTATATGTCTGGAATGAAGCGGCTTTACAAATGAAAAAATGGCAAGAAAAATACCATAAGCATGTCCCAGTTTCCGTCAATGTTTCCCGTATCGATTTATATGATCCAAATCTTGTGAAAACACTTTTAGATATCGTTAAACAAAATAACTTAGAAACAAAAGATTTGTACTTAGAAATCACCGAATCAGCCTGTACAGAAAATGTTGATATTATCATTGATAAAGTGAACGCATTAAGAGAAGCGGGCTTTATGATTGAAATCGATGACTTTGGTACTGGTTATTCATCGTTGAGCATGATCAATAAGATTCCATTAGACGCTTTAAAGATTGATATGATCTTCATTAGAAACGCCTTTAGAAGCCAGAATGATAATCAATTAATTAAGATTATTATCGACATCGCTTCCTATTTAAAAGTGCCGACAATTGCAGAAGGTGTAGAAAATAAAGAACAAGTCGAAGTATTAAAAGAATTGGGCTGTGATTTAGTCCAAGGTTATTATTTCTCTAAACCAGTTCCTGAAGATGAATTCGCACGCTTTTTAACGCAAGAATAATTAAGGAGATAACCATTATGTTAACAGTAGAAAAATTAAAAAATTATGGGGCCAATGTAGAAGAAGCGTTACAAAGATGTATCAACAACGAAACACTATATTTGACCTTAGTCAATCGCTTCATTGATCAAAACACTTTTCCTGGTTTAAAAGAGGCAATTAATAACCATGATTTAGAAGGTGCTTTCCATCTTGCTCACTCCTTAAAAGGTGTCATTGGAAACCTCTCTTTAACCCCTCTATACGATGTCATTTATGAGATGACAGAACTACTCAGAAGCCGCACTGAAATGGACTATCAAGACCTCATCGATAAGTATGAGAAGTCCTATAACGAGCTACTTGCGCTTAGGTAAAAAATCACCTTATTTTTAACATCTAAAAATTCAAAAATTGACCAGAAAAAACGCACTTTTTGGTCTTTTTTGTTGAAATTTTTTAGTGGTGAAAACCATATGACGTGTCGCTTATTTTACTAGTGGCTCGCTTTATATATTTAAATTTATTTAATAATTGGTTGACAGCGCACTCACACTCACGTATGATATTAAACGTTGACGGCTCGCGTTGACGTGCGAGGTTGCTGATACACCCACAGGCGTTGTCATGAAGGTGTATTCAGGGAAATTCGTACCGAGAGAGTTAAAGTCAAAGCCTGATAGTGATAGGAGGAAAAAACAATTCATGGCAAAAGCATCCAAAATTAGGGTTCGTCTTAAAGCGTATGATCACGTTAACTTAGACTTAAGTGCTGAAAAGATCATCGCCGCGGCGAAGAACACCGGCGCCACAGTTGTCGGTCCAATTCCGCTCCCAACGGAAAAGCAAGTGTTCACCATTCTAAGAGCGGTTCACAAGTATAAAGACTCTCGTGAACAATTCGAAATTAGAACACACAAAAGAATCATCGATATTAAGAACTACCGCAAAGAAACTCTTGATTCCTTAAAGAATCTTGACTTACCAGCCGGTGTGGATATCGAAATCAAATTATAGGAGGTAAGAGTCAATGAAAGCTATTGTCGGTAGAAAAATGGGCATGACTGAAGTCTTCGCTGAAGATGGCCAAATCTACGCTGTGACAGTCGTTGAAGTCTTACCAAACGTTGTCACACAAGTCAAAACTGTTGAAAAAGACGGTTATGCCGCTGTGCAAGTTGGTTATGAAGAATTAAAAGAATCCAGAGCCAACAAATGCGAAAAGGGAATCGCAAAGAAAGCCAATACAGTCCCACACCAAGTCCTTAAAGAATTAAAGGGCGATGAAATGGCTAACTACCAACTCGGTGATGTCATCAAAGCAGACATCTTCAAAGCTGGTGAAGTCGTCGATGTCATTGGCACAAGCAAAGGTCACGGTTATTCCGGTGTTATCAAACGTTGGAATCAAACAATCGGTCCTAAAGGTCACGGTTCAGGTTACCACAGAGGTCAAGGTACCTTCGCTAATAACGGTCGTTACAACCACGGCGTTATGCCAGGTAAACACATGTCCGGTCATTACGGTAACGAATCTGCAACAGTCCTCAATCAATTAGTTGTCGCTGTTGATGCAGAAAAGAACTACATCTTAGTGAGAGGTGGTCTCCCAGGTGCACGTAAATCAATCGTTGTTATTCGTAGCGCCATCAAGGAAGTCAAACATCCTGAAACAGTGAAACCACTTATCAATCGCACTCCAGTAGTGGAAGAAGCTCCAGCTGAAGCCCCAGCTACTGAAGCCGCAGAATAAGAACGGAAAGGAGAACAGTAATTATGGCAGAAAAGAAATCCGTCAGTGTTAAAGTGTTCAACATGGCTGGCGAAGAAGTCTCCAAGATGAACCTCAATGCTGAAGTCTTCGGTATTGAACCACATCAACAAGCAATGTTCGACGCCGTTCAAGTAGAACAAGCAAACGCCAGACAAGCGACCGCTAAAACAAAAGTGCGTCACGAAGTCTCCGGTGGTGGTAAAAAACCATGGCGTCAAAAAGGCACAGGCCGTGCTCGTTCTGGTAGCAGCCGCTCCCCAATCTGGGTTGGTGGTGGCACAGTGTTCGGCCCAGTCGGAAATCAAAACTTCAAGATTTCCCAAAACAAGAAAGAACATCAACTCGCGCTTAAGTCCGCGCTCAGCTTAAAGGCTAAAGAAGGACTTGTCGTTGTCGATGACATCAAATTTGAAGAAAAGAAAACCAAAAACTTCGTTAACTTCTTAGAAGCTATCAAAGTTGGTACAAAAGCTCTCATCGTCGTCGATGAAATTACAGAAGAAATCTTCGCTAGCGCACGCAACGTTGGTTACGCCAAAGTCGTCACAAGCGATAACGTCAGCGTTCTCGACTTATTAAATGTTGATAACCTCGTTATGAGCCAAGCTAGCGTTAAGACTATTGAGGAGGCGTTAAAGTAATATGGCAGCCAAGAAGAAAACCGAAGCTACAGCAAATCGCTTCCCAAAAGCGACTGAAAAAGACTTCGCAGTCATCGTTAAACCATTAATCACAGAAAAAACAATGTCCTTAATGCAAAACGAAAACAAAGTCACAGTCAAAGTGCTCGACTCCGCTAATAAGACCGAAATCAAATTAGCGTTTGAAAGAATCTTCCAAGTCAAAGTTACAGACGTGAAAGTTGTCAATCAAAGAGCCAAAGACACAACCAGAGGCACCAGATATGCTGGCCGTATCTCTGGATTCAAGAAAGCCGTTGTTACCGTCGCAGAAGGCGAAGCAATCGACTTATTTAAAGAATAAGGCAGTTCACTTATTCAAATTATAGGAGGACAAAGTAATGTCAATTAGAACTTACAAGCCTACGTCTCCAAGCCGTAGAGCAATGACAAATTCGACATTCGGTGAAATCACTACATCCACTCCTGAGAAAAGCTTATTAGTCAGTTTATCCAAATCTGGCGGTAGAAATAATCAAGGTAAGATTACCTGCCGTCACATTGGTGGAGGTCATAAACGTAAATACCGTATTATTGACTTCAAACGTAATAAAGATGGCATCCCAGCAGTAGTGAAGACAATCGAATACGATCCAAACAGAAACGCAAGAATCTGCTTACTCAGCTATGCTGATGGCGAGAAGAGATACATTCTCGCACCAAAAGATATCAAAATCGGTTACAAGATCTTATCTGGTGAAGAAGTTGATATCATGCCTGGTAATGCCTGCTTACTAAAAAACATTCCAGAAGGTACATTAATTCACAACATCGAATTAGTTCCTGGTAAAGGTGGCCAATTATGTAGAGCCGCTGGTGCTTACGCCCAAGTGTTAGGCGCTGAAGGTAAATATGTTACCCTCCGCTTAATGAGTGGCGAAGTTCGTAGAATCTTAGGAACATGCCGTGCCACAATCGGTGCAGTCGGTAATGAAGACTGGAACCTTGTGAACCTCGGTAAGGCCGGTAAAACAAGATGGGCCGGCGTCAGACCTACCGTCCGTGGTAGTGTCATGAACCCAAACGATCACCCACATGGTGGTGGTGAAGGTAAGTGTCCTGTCGGTCGTGATGCACCAAGAACCCCATGGGGCAAACGTGCATTAGGCGTCAAGACAAGAAAAATCAAAAAAGCGTCTAGCAAATTAATCGTTCGTAGACGTAACGGTAAATAATCGCGAAAGGAGATAGAAATTATGGCAAGAAGTTTGAAAAAAGGCGCATTCGTCGATGCTTCCTTAATGAAAAAAGTCGATGCATTAAACGCCGCTAACAAAAAAGAAGTCATCAAGACTTGGTCACGCCGTTCTACCATCTACCCATCATTCGTGGGTCACACATTCGCGGTTTATAACGGTAAAGAACACATCTCTGTCTATGTCACAGAAGATATGGTCGGACACAAATTAGGTGAATTCTCCCCAACAAGAAAATTCACTGGACATACAGGCCACACCGCTGAAGATAAAGCGGCTAACGCCGGTAAATAGTAGGAGGGACTGATACATGGCAGAAACAAAGAAAACAGCTGCTAAGAAGACAACCAAAAAGGTTGCTGAACCAGTAGCTGAAGAAGAAAAAGTTGCAGCTCCTGTTGAAGAAGCTCCTAAAGCTAAAAAAGCTACAAAGAAAGCTAAAGAAGAGAAGAAACCTGAAGCTCCTAAAAAGCCAGCTCCAACTGAAGCTAGAGCGATCGCGAAGAACGTCCGCGTTACTCCACGTAAGGTCCGCTTAGTTATCGATCTCGTCAGAGGCTTACCAGTTAAACAAGCGTTAGGTATCTTAGCAAACCTCAACCGCGCTGCTAGTGAACCAGTGAGCAAGCTCATTAAGTCCGCAGCCGCTAACGCCACCAATAACTTCGGTATGGACGAAGATGCATTATACATCGCTGAAATCTATGCCAACGATGGCTTAAGAATGAAGAGATATTTGCCAAGAGCTAAAGGCTCAGCCTCAGGCTTAGTCAAACGCAGCAGCCACATCACATGTGTGGTGAAGATGAGATAGGAGGAATCAGAGAATGGGTCAAAAAGTTAATCCAGTAGGCTTAAGAATTGGCGTCAATAAGAATTGGAATTCTCGTTGGTATGCTAATGATCAAGAATTCCACGTCTTCCTTAACGAAGATGTCAAGATTCGTGAATTCCTCGCTAAGAAACTCAAAGATGCTTTACTCTCTCACATTGAAATCGAAAGAGTTAAAACAGACAAGGGTTACAACGTTGTCGTCATGGTCTTCGTCGCCCGTCCAGGTGTCGTCATTGGTCAAGATGGCAAAAACATCAACGAATTAAAAGAACAATTAGCAAAACTCTTAAAGGGTGCTGAAGTTAGAATCGACGTCGTGGAAGTTAAGAATCCAGACTTAGACGCTAACATCGTCGCGCAAGAAATTGCTAAACAATTAGAAGAAAGAGCGAGTTTCAGAACCGCACAAAAGAAAGCCATCCAACGCGTTCGTAAAGCTGGCGCTAAAGGTATCAAAACCTCTGTCAGTGGCCGTTTAGGTGGTGCCGATATCGCCCGTGCTGAAGGTTACCGTGAAGGTGTCATTCCTCTACACACATTAAGAAGTGATATTGATTACGCTTGCGTGCACGCTGCAACACAATATGGTCGCTTAGGCGTCAAAGTGTGGATTTGCCGCGGTGAAATTCGTCCTGAACTCCAAAAGAAACAAAATAACGAGAAAGGAGAATAGTCATGTTACAACCAAAACGTACAAAATACAGACGTCCACATATCATTAAATATGAAGGACACTGCAAATCCGCTCCAAAAGTGGCATTCGGTGAATTTGGTTTACAAGCTCTTGAAGGTGCTTGGGTCACAACTCGTCAAATCGAAGCGGCCCGTATCTGCCTCGCTCGTTATACCAAAAGAGGTGGTCAAATCTGGATCAGAATCTTCCCACATTTAGCTAAGACTAAAAAGCCAGCTGAAGTTCGTATGGGTTCTGGTAAAGGTTCACCAGAAGATTGGGTAGCAGTCGTCCGCAAGGGCTGCGTCATGTTCGAAATCGGCGGTGTCCCTGAAGAAGACATGAGAGAAGCTCTCCGCTTAGCGGCTTACAAACTCCCAATCAAATGTAAAGTTATTAAGAAAGGTGAGTAATAGTTATGAAAATTAATGAAGTTCGTGAACTTTCTACGAGTGAATTAAAAGAAAAATTATACTCACTCAAGGAACAATTATTCGAGCTCCGCAGAAAGAAAGCTGTCGGTGCCCTCGAAAGAGGTGAAGATGTCATCACTGTTAGAAAAGACATCGCAAGAGTTAATCTCGTTCTCAGAGAACGTGAATTAGCCGAACAAAAATAGGAGGACTGCTTAGATGGAAAGAAAAACAGAAGCGAGAACCGTCATTCAAGGCGTCGTTGTCTCTGATAAAAACGCTAAGACAATTGTCGTCCTAGTTGAAACACACAAAAAGCACAGCAAATACGGCAAACGTGTTAAATACGGTAAAAAGTACTATGCTCATGACGAAGAAAACGCTGCTAAAGTCGGCGATACAGTCACAATCATGGCTACCCGTAAATTAAGTGCTACAAAACGTTGGAGATTAGTCTCCATCGATAAGAAAGCTGAATTATCAGTTAAAGAAGCTGAAGCTGAATTAAAAGAAGAAATTATTGAAGCTGAAGCCGCTGTTGAAGCTACTGAAGAAAAGAAGGAGGATGCTGAATAATGATCCAGAAGGAAACAAACCTTGTCGTCGCAGATAACTCTGGCGCAAGAAGCGTTCGTGCATTCACCCTCTATGGTGGTTCAACCCGTAAGAGCAGTAGTGTTGGTGACGTCATCTTATGTGCCGTCAAAGACGCTATCCCAAACGGTAAAGTTAAAAAAGGCGATGTCGTGAGATGCGTCATCGTGAGAACAAAAAAGGCCATTGGTCGTAGAGATGGTTCAACCATCGCGTTCGATGACAATGCAGTCGTAGTTATTAATGATGATAACGCGCCTGTAGGTACACGTGTGTTCGGCCCTGTGGCTAGAGAACTCCGTGAAAAGGGCATTGAAGGATTCATGAAAATTGTCTCCCTCGCCCCAGAAGTTTTATAAGGAGGAAGACGAAATGAATCTAGTTAAAGGTGATAAAGTTATCGTGATCGCTGGTCGCGATAAAGGCAAAACTGGCACAATTCAAAAAGTGCTTCCTGAATCAAACCGCGTTGTTGTCGAAAACGTCAACGTCCGCAAAAAATGCAATAAGCCAACACAAAAGAATCCTGATGGCGGCATCGTGGAAATCTATGCTCCAATTGATGCAAGTAACGTCATGCTCGTGGATCCAAAGACCAAAAAACCAACAAAGATTGGTCATAAAGAAGTGAAGGGCAAAAAAGTCCGTTATGCTAAAGCAAGCGGAACAGTGCTATAAGGAGGAAAGCTAAAATGGCAGAAGAATTAAAAGAAAAGAAAGCTCCAGCTAAAGCCGCTCCTAAAGCAGCCCCAAAGGCCGAAGCAGAAGAAGCTCCTAAAGCTCCAAAAGCTAAGAAAGCTTCTAATGGTAATAAAAAAGCCGCTATCGTCTCTCGTGTTCAAGTCAAATATGAAAACGAAGTTCGTAAAGCTTTATTAGAAAAATACCAATACTCTTCCACAATGCAAATTCCTGCGTTAAGCAAAATCGTCATCAACATCGGTGTCGGTGATGCTACACAAGATAGCAAGAAGTTAGAAGAAGCGGTCAGTGAATTAACATTAATCTCTGGCCAAAAACCAATCATCACAAAAGCGAAAAAGTCTATCGCTACCTTCAAATTAAGAGAAGGTCAAGAAATCGGTTGTAAGGTCACATTACGTGGTCTTAGAATGTACGACTTCTTCGATAAGTTAGTCTCTATCGCCTTACCACGTGTCCGTGACTTCCGTGGCGTCAGCAAAAACGCTTTCGATGGTCGTGGTAACTACACACTTGGTATTAAAGAACAATTAATCTTCCCAGAAATCGATTACGATAAAGTGGCGAAGGTTCGTGGTATGGACATCGTTATTGTCACAACCGCGAAGAATGATGCTGAAGCGTATACCTTATTAGATTTATTAGGTATGCCATTCCACAGATAGAAAGGAGTTCACAGTAACATGGCAAAAACAAGTCAAAAAGTACGTCAATCACGTCCTCAAAAATATAAAGTTCGTGAATACACACGTTGCGAACGCTGTGGACGTCCACATTCTGTTTACAGCAAATTCCATTTATGCCGTATCTGCTTAAGAGAATTAGCCTATAAAGGTGAAATTCCAGGCATGAAGAAATCATCTTGGTAAGAAAAGGAGGATATCGATTAATTTATGATGACTGATCCAATCGCGGATATGCTTACCCGCATTAGAAACGCAAATGCGTTAAAATATGAATCTGTGAAGATGCCTTCCAGCAAGATGAAAGTTGAAATCGCTAAGATTCTCAAAGAAGAAGGCTTTATCGCTGATTACAAAGTCACTGGTAAAGTGAAAAAAGAATTAGCTATTACCTTAAAGTACTACAATGGTGAAAGAGTTATTTCTGGTTTAAAGAAAATCTCCAAACCAGGTCTCAGAGTCAACGTTGGCTTTGAAAAATTACCAAAAGTTCTTAAAGGTTTAGGTATTGCAATTATTTCCACCTCACAAGGTGTCATGACTGATTCAAAAGCCAGAACACTTGGTATCGGTGGTGAAGTAATCTGCTACGTCTGGTAATAGGAGGAAATGAGTCATGTCACGTATCGGTAACAAACACATTGATCTCCCAGCCGGAGTTACAGTTACAGAAGATAACGGTTTCGCCGTTGTCAAAGGCCCAAAAGGCGAATTAAAAGTCAAACTTAATAAAGGTATTCAAATGAACGTTGAAGGCACAGTTGTGACATTCAAACGTGAAAACGAAACCAAACAAGTTAAACAAAACCATGGTACAGTTCGTGCTAATGTCCATAACGCAGTCGTCGGTGTTTCCGAAGGTTACAAAAAGACATTAGAAATGAGAGGTATCGGTTACAAAGCTCAAATGAAAGGCCAAGCCGTTGAAATTTGGGCCGGTTATAGCCACACAGTGGTTATCAACCCAGAAGAAGGCGTCAAAATCACCTTACCTAACGCCACTGACATTGAAGTCGAAGGTATTGATAAACAAAAAGTTGGTCAAACCGCGGCCTTAATTCGTGAAGTACGTACACCAGAACCATATCTTGGTAAAGGTATTCGTTACAAAGACGAAGTGGTTATCACTAAAGAAGGTAAGCGCGCTGGCGCTGGTAAATAAGAAAGGAGATAAGAGTTATGACAACCAAACCAAGCAAAAATGTTTCTCGTTTAAGAAGACATGCTCGTGTGAGAAAGAAAGTTTCTGGTACAGCCGAAACACCAAGACTCTGTCTCTATCGTTCTAACAAAAACATCCAAGCGCAAATTATCGATGATGTTAAAGGTGTCACATTAGTTGCTTCTTCATCCATGACCTTAAAGTTAGAAAATGGTAGTAACATTGATGCCGCCGCTGCCGTCGGTAAAGATATCGCTGAAAAAGCTTTAGCCTTAAAGATTAAGAACGTCGTCTTTGATAGAAGTGGTTACATCTATCATGGTCGTGTTAAAGCTTTAGCAGAAGCCGCTCGTGAAGCTGGCTTAGTGTTCTAATGGAGGAAAAGATAATGGAAGAAGAATTAAAAGTTGAAGCAGTCGCTGAACAAGCTGCTGCAGAAGCCGCTCCAGAAGCTGCTCCACAAGAACAAAAAGAAGGTCGTCCAGAAAGACGTGAACGTCGTGATAACAGACGTGGTGATCGTAAAGGCCCACGTGAAAGACGTGAACGCAGAGACGAACCAAAAGAATTTGAAGAACGTGTTGTTTTCATCAACAGAGTTAGCAAAACCGTTAAAGGTGGTCGTAGAATGAAATTCACCGCCCTCGTGGTTATCGGTGATCACAAAGGCCGTTACGGTTTCGCCGTTGGTAAAGCTGCCGAAGTCCCAGATGCCATTAAGAAAGCCTCTGAAGCTGCTAAGAAGAACCTCTACAAGATTCACTTAGTCAAAGGTCAAACAATTTCTCACGAAATCGTTGGCCAATATGGTGCCTGTAACGTTTACTTGAAACCAGCCCCAGAAGGTACTGGTATCATCGCTGGTGGTCCAGTCAGAGCTATTCTTGAACTCGCTGGTGTCCAAAACGTTTGCAGTAAGGTCTATGGTAGCCGTGCTCCAATCAATATCATTAGAGCCACCAACCAAGGTCTTAACAACCTCAAGAGCTACAAAGTTATGAAAGAACTTCGTGGCAAAGAATAAAATATAATTATTCCTTATTAAATAGAAATAGGAGGTGCATTTATGAAACTACATGAACTTCAAGCAACAGAAGGTAGCCGTTTCGAACATTACCGTAAAGGCCGTGGCCTCGGTAGTGGTAACGGTAAAACTGCTGGCAAAGGTCACAAAGGTCAAAACGCCCGTAGTGGTGGCGGTGTTGCCTTAGGTTTCGAAGGTGGTCAATTACCACTCTGGAGAGCCTTACCAAAACGTGGCTTTAAGAATGTTAATCATGTCAATTATGCAACCATTAATGTTTCCGCTTTAGATAGATTCGAAGATGGAACAGTGGTTACTCCAGCCTTATTAAAAGAAGTCGGTTTACTCAAAAAAGAATATAATGGATTAAAAGTCTTAGGTAATGGCAAATTAACCAAGAAGTTAACTGTCCAAGCCCAAGCCTTCTCCAAATCCGCTGAAGCCGCAATTAATGAAGCTGGTGGCAAAATTGAGGTGATTTAATATGAAAAAGCTTATTAACATCTTCAAGAACAAAGAAATTATGGGTCGTATCGTCTTTACGATCATGATCCTCTTCATCTTCCGTTTAGGTGCCCAAGTGACTGTTCCAGGTGTTACAATTCCTGAAACAAGTGCGTTAAATACTTACTTAAATGGTAATAACGCCTTATCACTTATGAACTTATTAGGTGGTGGAACATTACAAAGCTTCTCCATCTTCGCTCTTGGTGTTAGTCCTTACATTACTGCGCAAATTATTGTTCAGTTATTGTCTACAGACGTCTTACCAGCCTTAACTGAGTTAAAACGTCAAGGTCAATACGGAAGAAAGAAAATTGAAATGGCCACTCGTTACTTAACATTAATGTTAGGTGGCGTTCAAGCTTATGGCATTATCAAAACAATGCAAGCTAGTGACTACATTTCATTCGTTACAGCTGACCAAGAATGGTTGACCTATGTCTATATCATTATCGTCTTGCTCGCTGGCACCATGCTCGTCATGTGGCTCGGTGACCAAATCTCCACAAAAGGTATCGGTAATGGTATTTCCATGATCATCTTCGCTGGTATCGTTAGTTCCTTACCATCACAAATGGTTGGCGCGTGGAATATGTGGTGTTCTCCATATATCTTCGCTAGAGGTGAAGGTGAAGCAATCTCAGGTATCTTCAAATTCGCATTATATGTCTTTGCATACTTGCTCATCATTGCCTTCGTTACCTTCATTGAATTATCAAAAAGAAAAATTCCAGTACAACATTCTGGAAAGGGCGGTGGCCAAACACAAAGTATGGCCCGTGCCTCATTCTTACCAATTAAGATTAACTCCGCTGGTGTTATCCCTGTCATCTTCGCGAGCTCCATATTAATGGCACCAAGTGTCATTATGGCGTTCGTTGATAGTGAAAATGGTGCTAACGCTAACTGGCTTGGTATCTTCAACACTTCGACATTGTTCGATAATGGTGGATGGTACATGCCTTGGGGCTTAATCATCTACATCATCTTAATCATCGCGTTCTCATTCTTCTATGCGAACTTGCAAATCAATCCGCAACAACTCGCCGAGAACTTCCAAAAGAACGGTTCCTATATTCCAGGTATCCGTCCAGGTAATGAAACAGAACGTTATGTAAGAAAGGTCTTAAACCGTATCACCGTTATCGGTGCTATCGCGTTAGCCTTCATCGCTGCCTTACCACCAGTCTTAACAATGACCGGCGTGTTCGGTGGCAACCAATCCTTAGCCTTAGGTGGCACCGGTCTCATCATCGTTGTCGGTGTTGCTCTCGAACTTAACTCTCAAATCGATGGCTTACTCGCTGGTAAGTCCTTCGAAGAAGTTGTGGCCGCAGGAGGTCAAGGATAATGAAAAGAAACATCATTCTCATGGGCCCTCCTGGTGCAGGCAAGGGTACATTAGCTAAACAACTAATCGCTTTGGGCTATGTCCATATCTCCACTGGTGATATGTTCAGAGAAGCCATCAAAGCCGGTACCGAACTCGGTAAATTAGCCGATAGTTATATCAAGCATGGGGATCTTGTTCCTGACGAAGTTACAATCGGTCTTGTGAAAGAAAGACTTTCTAAAGACGATTGTGAATCCGGATTTCTCTTAGATGGTTTTCCAAGAACGGCTCCACAAGCGGAAGCGTTAGAGAAAATCACTAAAGAAATAAATCGTCCAATCGATGTTGTTATCAACTTAGATTGTGACGAAAAAGAATTAGTGAGACGCATAAGCGGACGTCGCGTTTGTAAAAACTGCGGTGCGCCATATCACATTGATACCTTTAAACCAAAAGTTGAAGGTGTCTGTGATTTATGCGGAGGCCCACTTTATCAAAGAAATGATGATAATGCGGAAGCCTTAACAGTGAGATTAAATCACTACACTAATCAAACAAAGCCACTTCTTGATTTCTATCAAGCAAGAGGCTTGCTCGCTAACTTTGATAGCTTAAAGGGTAGCGAAGCATTATTCGATGAAATTGCAAAATTTCTTAAAAGTTAACTTATGATAATTGTCAAGTCACCAAGGGAAATTGAATTAATGAGAGAAGCTGGTAAAGTCGTGGCCAGAGTCTTTGAGACTGTGGAACCACTTATTAAACCAGGCATCTCTACTTACGAGATTAACGAAATCGCAGAAAAAGTCATATATGACGCGGGCGGTACATGTCCTTGTAAAGGATATTACGGCTATCCAGCGGGTACATGTGTCTCTGTGAATGAAACGTTAATTCATGGCATTCCTTCTAAAAAGATCAAACTTAAAGAAGGAGATATCGTTTCCCTTGATGTCGTGGCAAATCTTAAGGGATACTGCGCGGATGCCACTAGAACATTCATTGTCGGCACTTGTAAAGAAAGCGTTAGACGTTTAGTAAATGTCTGTCGCGAATCCTTCTTTGAAGGCATTAAACAAGCAAAAGCGGGCAATAGAGTGGGGGATATCTCCGCAGCCATTCAGCATTACGTCGAATCTTCTGGTTACAGTGTTGCTCGAGACTTTACCGGTCATGGTATTGGTAAGAGCATGCACGAAGATCCAAGCGTTCCAAACTATGGTGTCCCTGGCACTGGAGCAATGCTACAAGTTGGCATGGCCATTGCCGTTGAACCAATGATTCTCGAAGGTAAAAAAGATACGAGAATCCTAGGGGATGGTTGGACTGTGAAGAGTAAAGACGGGAAACTAACTTGTCACTACGAAAACACAATTGTGATCACAGAAGATGGTTACGAAATTATTACTTTAACTGAAGGAGAAAAAAATATTAATGTCTAAAGCAGATGTCATCGAAGTTCAGGCGGTCGTTAAAGAGTGCTTACCAAATGCCACATTCAAAGTGGAACTCGAAAACGGCGTCGTAATTCTGGCCACCGTTTCTGGCAAAATCCGTATGAACTACATACGCATTCTTCCAGGAGATAGAGTTACGGTAGAGATTTCGCCTTATGATTTAACACGGGGCCGCATCACTTATCGATTCAAGTAGAATCAAATTAGGAGGAAAAAACTATGAAAGTCAGACCTTCCGTTAAACCTATCTGTTCCAAGTGCAGAGTCATCAAAAGACATGGCAAAGTCATGGTCATTTGCTCTGATCCAAAGCACAAACAGAGACAAGGTTAATTTAGGAGGAAATTAGAATATGGCACGTATCGTTGGTGTTGATATTCCTAACGACAAACCAGTAAGTACCGCTCTTACTTACATCTATGGTATCGGTCGTTATACCGCAAAGTTAATTTGCGAAGGTGCTAAAGTTGATGGCACAATCAGAGTCAAAGATTTAACCGATGAACAACTCGGTGCAATCCGTAATGAAATTAGTAATTACAAAACCGAAGGTGATCTCCGTAGAGAAGTCGCCCTTAATATTAAACGTTTAACCGAAATTGGTTGCTACCGTGGCACACGTCATAGAAAAGGTTTACCAGTTAACGGTCAAAGAACAAAAACAAACGCCAGAACTCGTAAAGGTCCACGTAAGACCATTGCTAACAAGAAGATGGCGCCACAAGGTTAATGAAAGGAGTATAGAATTATGGCTAAAACAACAATTCGTAAAAAGAAAGTCAAACGTTCATTTACACGTGGTGTTGCCCACATTCACGCTACTTTCAATAACACAATCGTCACAATTTGTGATGAACAAGGTAACGCCTTAGCTTGGAGCTCCGCTGGTGCTAATGGTTTCAAAGGCGCTAAGAAATCCACTCCATTCGCTGCTATGCAAGCCGCTGAAGCTGCTGGTAAAGCTGCTTATGAACAAGGTATTCGTCAAGTCGACGTCGATGTCAAAGGCCCAGGCCCAGGCCGTGAAGGTGCTATCCGTTCCCTCGCAGTTGCCGGCTTACAAGTCTTAAGCATCGTTGATACAACCCCCATTCCACATAATGGTTGCCGCCCACCAAAGAAACCAAGAGGCTAATAACTTTAGGAGGTTATCAAATTTATGAAAATTGCAAATCCATTTGAAAGATTTGGTATTACTCAAGCCGACTACGATGGTAATGAAAACTATGGTCGCTTTGTAATCGAACCATTAGAAAGAGGTTTCGGTCTCACCTTAGGTAACGCCTTAAGAAGAGTCTTATTATCCTCTTTACCAGGTGCTTCTATCTACGCTGTCGAAGTGGAAGGTGCTCGTCACGAATTCACCGCTCTTCCAGGTGTTGAAGAAGACGTTACAACCATCGTCTTAAACTTAAAAGATTTAGTCTTAAAAATTGACGCTGAAGATGCCTCAAATAAGAGACTTGAAATCAACGTCACTGGTCCAGCCGTTGTCAAAGCAAGCGATATCGTTTGCCCAGCCGGTGTGGAAGTTGTCAATCCAGATTTAGTGATCGCTAATGTCACAGAAAGCGGTTCCTTACACATGGTTCTCCATGCTCGTAACGGTCGTGGTTATGTGACTGGCGAACAAAATAAGATCCTTCACCCAAGCTTACAGTTAGGTACTATCTGCACAGACAGTAACTATAGCCCAGTGAAGAAAGCCAATTACATCGTTGATGGCACACGTGTCGGTCACGATTCCCGTTTCGATAGCTTAACAATCGAAGTTTGGACCAATGGTTCCATGCTTCCACAAGAAGCTCTCGCTATGGCGGCTAAGATCTTAATCGACCACTTCTCTAAATTCCTTGATGTTGCGGAAATCGCTCGCGATATCAACATCGAAAAGGATGTCGTCCAAGTGGAAGAAAACAAATATGAGAACTTCATTATTGAAGAACTCGACTTATCTGTCCGTTCTTATAACTGCTTAAAGAGAGC
>JAGBLL010000058.1 GCA_017635465.1 Bacilli bacterium | reverse complement strand
TGACAAGGCAACTGAACATGTCTCATTATACCAAAGGAGTTTTTATTTGTTATTGAACGCTTCCGCTTATTCATTTCTCGCCCCCAGAGGAGGCGGTTTTATTTACGCCCAACGCTTGAAACGTTGTTCGATAAACAAAAATCTCCGACTAATCGTAATTACAACTACATTTTAGTCGGAAATATTTATAGTATTAAATTATTAATATTAGAGCGAAATCGTTGATATGGAGTCTACTCTAATGTTTCGCAAGCATATATAATGTTTGTATGAACACTCCATTATCCAACAAACAGTTTTTAGATAGATTAAATAATGATAAAGAATTAAGAAATAGAAGAGATGAATTAGTTAAAGGACAACATCCTGAAACTATAGTTATCACTTGTTCTGATTCAAGAGTGGTTCCTGAATTTATCTTTAATTGTTCTTTAGGGGATATATTCGTTATTAGAACCGCGGGTAACGTCATTAACGAAGGTGAATTAGCGACAGTCGAATACGCGATTGAACACTTAAAAGTTAAACACATTATTGTCTTAGGCCATACCCACTGTGGCGCGGTACACGCTGCAATACATAACGAACAAGGTAGGTATTTAGGTCCGATATTAAATAGAATCAAAGCTAATATCAGTAACATATGCGATGAATTAGAGGCTTCAAAAATAAACGCGATTAAGGAAGTTAGTTATATAAAAGAAAAGTTCCCTCAATATGAAGGAACTATTGAATATAAGATATACGATATAGAAACTTCAGAATCACGCTGAATATATTAGAGCATTAAACACTATATATATTCAATTGGAAGAGAATGAAGGTTTTCTCTTAATTTCAATTTGTATTCGCCTGTGCAAATAATAGCTCCCATACCTCTTTTTTTATCAACATCTTTGTCCAAAACAGTAAAAGCATCGGCATCACTTGCAGTAGGATTACTTCCTTTTTTTATTTCAACCGGATAAAGAATGCCATCTTCTTCGATGATGATATCAATCTCACTTTCTTCAAATTCTTCCGTAACGTTTCCGTTTGAGTCTGTTTTCTTTTTCTTAACTTTGTCTTTGCCGCGATAATAGTAAATGTATTTGGAATAGTCTTTTCCGATATTGATAAACGATTTGATAATTTCGTTAACAACAAAAGTCTCAAACATATGACCCGCAATAGCGCCATTCCTTAATGTTTCAGGAGTTAACCAAGAAGTAAGGAAACACGCTAATCCTGTGTCCCTAAAATAAATTTTAGGTGCCTTTATCGCGCGGTTAAGATGTGAATTGTAATATGGCTGGAGTAAATAAACGATATCTGTTTTAACCAAAATACCAATCCACATTCTAACTGTCTCTACGCTTATGCCGATGTCATTAGCAATATTTGTATAATCAAGTATTTGCCCCGTTCTAGCAGCAACAGAAACTAAGAATCTATAAAAGGTTTGATAATCTCTTACTTTAGTAATTTTATAGACGTCTCTTTCAATATAAGTCCTAACATAATCTTGATAAAAATCTTCCCAATCTTTTTCTGGATGTTCATATAATTCTGGATAAAAACCTCTATGGATCTTTTTCCATATATCGGTATATTTTTTTAATTCTTTTTCTCTGTTTTTTATATATGTTTCCGTCGGTATAAATCTTTCATTGAATTTGATTTCATTTATTTCTCTTAAAGAAAGACCTGCTAACTCGATGATGCCAACCATTCCAGATAAAGAGTCAGATAGTCCTTCCATTAAAGACCACTTTTGTGAACCAGAAAATAGATAATTACTATAAGATGAGACATTATCCAATATATCTTTAACTGAGTTCAATATTTTTGGGCATTCCTGAACTTCATCAATAAATAAAGGTCTGTCAAAACTTTCCATAAATCCTTGAGGATCATTGCTAGCGGCGTCAAGAAGATTTGGATTTTTTAAATTTATTCTTCTAACGCCAGGGAACAATTCTTTAGTCATTCTGGTTTTCCCAACTTGCCTTGCTCCAGTAACCGCTACGCTTTTATATGATTGATATTTTTTCATCAGCAATGGTTCAATTGCTCTATTTATATAAGACATAGTAAACGCCCTTTCTGACTTTTTTCAAATTCAATTAGATTTTAGCCAAACGCAATAAAAAAAGCAACTCTTACTGGTAAAACATTATGATTTTTGTCTTGGTTTATAATACATAAATGTATTATAAAAACATAATCATGTAGTGAGGAATGGTCTTTTTTGGAGAATTAATGCCAATATTTCCTTTAATGAATTTATAGGCTATTGATGGTTTCCATTTTTCAATAAAGTAATTCAAAGATGCTGTTGTATCATTTCCAGCTTTAACTTCTACAGGAAGAACTTCGCCATTCTTTTCTATTAAAAACTCTATCTCCATTATTGATTTATCGTTTTTTATATAATGCAGTTTATGCCCTTTTTTGACTAACAATTCACCAATAACGTTTTCATAAATACCACCTTTTGCATTGCCTTTAATTGTGTTGTTTAAAATAGCCAGTTTTGTTTCAAATCCATAAATCGAACACAACAAACCAGTGTCGTGGTAATAAAGTTTAAACATGTCTTCTATTTCATTTCCTACGAGAGGAATATATGGCTCATAAACATTATAACAAACATTCACCAGGCCAGAATCCTTTAGCCATTGAATACTATTAGAAAAATATCTACCAGTTTTTCCATTTTCTACTTTTGAATACTGGAATTTTTTATTTTCTTTGCTGAGCTGTCTAGGAACAGAATCAAAGCATTTTCTAACCTTAACTTTTTCAACTCCTTTTGCATGAAGAGCAATATCGTTCCAATAATCTTTTATAATCTTGTCTTGAACTTCTTGAACCTTATTAAAATCTTTTGTCTCCATGAATGTTGAAACGACTTCAGGCATTCCTCCAACCACCATAAATTCTCTAAACAATTCTTCATATTTATTATTAATTTCAGAAGGTACTAATTCGTTTTTATCGTAAAATTCTTTAAGATATTTTATTTTTTCTTCTGAATAACCATAAGCCCACAAAAACTCTTCAAAGTCTAATGAATACATTGTTAATGGCTTTTCAAAACCCACAGGAATAGAATCTGGTTCATTTACTTCTGGATCATCATCTTGTCCATACGCAAGTCCTAAAAGTGATCCTGAAGCAATAACATCATATCTTGAATCATTTGCCAAATATTTTAATGCTGTTCTTGCTTCACCGCATTTTTGTATCTCATCAATGAAAATAAGAGTGTTGCCAGGTACTAATTTTGCATCACGCATGTTAGCGGTAATTCTTTTCAAAATGTTCTCGCTAGAAAGTTCAACTTCATCATCATTATTTAATTGAAATATTTTTTTAAGGTGTGGCGATTGAACAAAATCAATTTTAATAAAACTCTCATATGTCTCGCCGAGTCTCTCCACAATTGTAGTTTTGCCAACTTGTCTTGGGCCATATAAAATAAGGCATTCTTTTTCTTTATTTTTTTTCCACATTAATAATTCGTTAAATATTTTTCTTTTTAATTCCATAGTAAGACACCTCAATAATAATGTTGCACAATCGCATTAAATAATCAATACATTTGCATGTTTTTCGACATATATTTTTATAGTTTATGCATGTTTTTTGATAGTAAAAGAATTATACGGTGCATGTTTTTCGACAATTTTTATTTATGTCATTAAAATATTTAGCACGCTAATTGCACAAACTCAAAAGTATTATGTGTCATAGTAAGCGAATGCTTAATAAGAAAAAAGCATATTACCGTCACCTATTCAATTTAGCATTAACGAATTATTATATGCACAAAATAAACGCAAAGAAAATTTGCATCTTTTAAGCATATCCTATTCCCTGATACGGGTTGCGAACGTACTCATAGTCAACATCAATATCCCGACATTAACGTATGTTAGTAAAAAATCCTCCCACTTCTAAGTAATGGGAAAATGTCACGCGGCAAAACTATAATTTGTTGTTAAGATATTTATACAATTCTTCACACGCTAGAGACATCTTGGTGACGGAGAATTTTTCACATTTTGGATAGACATAGAATGTATCATTGAGTGTATTTAGGTCAACACAATCACCAAATTTACCAAGATATTCATATTCAATATGCACTGAATAATGATCTTTAGCTAATAAGATGACTTCATAATCTTCATCTTTATATCTACCAGTTAATTTAAAGCCGTTCATATCATGAACTAGTTTGCCCATACCTAAATCTATAAATCCTTTAGCGTTAGGTAATGCATCCACGCGTACTGGACATTCAAAATGATATCTATTTTCTAATACTTCTTTTTTGACGTTACTTCTTTCCCATTCATACCAATCTGGAACATATGGAAACTTAGTTTCACCTTCCAAAGCATGTAAAACACCATGTTCATCCATTTCATAAGTTTTACCACAGTGATTACACTTTAACTGTATACCGTTACTACTCATTTCATATTCAGTAAGGCAGTGTGGACATTGATATAAGACTTTATGTAATCCTTTTGCCCTATTCTTATCTTTTAACAAAATGCCACTTTCTCTAAGCCATTTATAATCATCATATTCTAGGGCTTCCTGTAATCTAGCATCTAATTCTTTAACTGATAATTTTTCAACTTCTTCTTTCGTAGCGATGCATTTTAATGTCGCTTCTAATCCTTTAATTTTTCTTCTTTTTGGATTATAGAATGGTTCAACGATATGGTCACCATGTGTGGTTAAAGTTACTAAAGGCACTTTAAACATTTTCGCTAGAGCGGCATTGCTTTCTGGGATGATAGCTTTCGTGCCACATAATGAATATCTAGCTTCGGGATAGATGACCATTATATCGCCGTTTTTAATAACAGTTTTAATATGTCTTAATAGATTGACGTCATTAGTGAATTTCCTTTTACAAATTCCCCCTATAGAGCGGAGTAACCATTCTCTTTTAATAAACCCATCAATCGCGACGACATAATTACATCTATTTGGTAATATCGCTCTTTCGAGCACAATTAAATCATAGTAAGAATTGTGATTACCCATTAAGATATATGGAGGTTTGATACCCTCCATATTAACTTTACGAATAATCTGCCCTTGTTTCTTTGTTGTTAAAGGGGCGATTATCTTCATTAAAAACCTTAGTCTTTGACGACATGGAGGCTTTTTCATATCAAAGCGTTTAATATTATCTAACATTGCTTTTATATTTTATAACTTTATTCTTATTACTATCAAATTATCCTTATTGAAGTCATGATATAATTACTCATAAAGGGAAGAAACAATATGAGTAAGACATACACAATTGGTGATAAGCAAAATAGTAAAGAACAACTAGTCGCGTTTGGTAAAGAACATTATCCAAAGTTTTATTGGATTGCTAGAGGTATTGGCGTTCTTCTTTTATTCGTAGGTTTAATAGTGATGGGTATGATTGGTATTGTTTTAATTATTCTTAACGCTGTTGGAGTCTTTAAAGATCCAGACTTCCCTACTTGGGCTTTTTACATCCCGTTAGGCGTATTTGGCACTATTTTCCTTGCGGGTTTAATATGCATTATTCTTTCCTTCGTTGGTCGAAGTGAACAAAAATATCTTAATCACGCTTTAGCTTATCTCACTAAATGTGAGGCAAAAGGACAAAACGTTGAAACGTTATTATCACAAAAGCAATTAGACGAACTTGCAAGAAATGAAAGACTCTTAAAAGGTGGAGTCATCACTCAAGAAGAGTTCGATAGAAGAAAAGAAGAATTAATTAAATAACTTATTAAGAAAACTTAATTAGGAATTTTATTGTTCGTTGTTTTCAGAAGAAGCAAACGGATCATCATCTTCTAAAACAGCATTGCAGCTATGACATCTTTTTATCGTTCCTGCATAATAAGGAGTGTCACAATACGGGCACTTCTTAAGCACTAGTTTTGTTTGATCTTTAACAGGTGTGGCATCCTTTAATCTATATTTGTTAAATAATGCGATTGAGTCTCCAACGATTAATGAAATAAATATTGCCGCCCAGATAACGGTAAAAATAATCGCTGGAGTCTCCACTTTGTAATAGTTTTTCATGAGTTTTGGTGTAATCACATTAAAAGCATTATCAATTGCGATACCCACTTTCTCTTTGCTATTAAGGTCGTTATATATAGTTTTATTAAATTCTGTAGTTATATCACTATACAAAATAGTGTCGGTATCATCACCTTGCATACCTTCAAATTGCCAAATATCACGTTCATTATTGTAGTAATAAGCGATTAACCAGTGTTTCTCATCATTGAAGTTCTTTACATAATAGTTATAAGCATAATCTTCTAATGTATAGGTATAGTCATCAGTGGTTACTACCGCTGGGGTGATACCTGTTTTATCAAAGAAAGAAGCAAATGTTTGTTTTAATTTAGTTTCTTCTTCATCACTTAAGACATCAATATTATCAGCGATGATTATTTCTGTATTGTAATTAGTGTTCAATTTCTTTGGGAAATGAAAACTAGTAAAAATGATAATAAATAAAGGAATAATTAAAATAATTAATTTAACGATTAGGGAAATCCAATAAGCTTTAAATGATTTAGTTGGCTTATCGTTACTATAAATTAATTGTGGTTCACCATGTGCATAATAGACATAGCACATTGCCCCCACAAAAGGAGTACGTGAATATCTATAAGTTGGTGTGTAGGATGATGTTCCGCTATGACTATGGCTACTGCTTCCACCATGGAAGCCACCGCCACCGCCACCACCGCCGGATCCACCGCCTGAAGAATGTGGCATATATTGTCCTCCTTTGTCTATACTATTTTAGTACTTTACAAGTCTCTAGCAAGAAAAATAGCCACCATAGGTGACTACTTTCTAATTATTGTAATAATTATTATTCAGCGGTATTTAGCGCAAATACTAGAGGAATGACAGTTTCCAAAGCATGGAAATAAATAAGTCTCATAAGGTTTGGCTTATAATCTTCAGAAGCAAATAATAGTAAGAGCGCAATCTTTTGTGTTGCTAACTCAACAGCAGCATTTGTGGACGCTTTTAATTGAGCATCATCATAAGCAAAATTATGCTCATTTAAGATTGGGGTAAGGAAATTATACAAACCATCAGTGGACAAAAGACTCATCATGCCAAAAGTACCTAACTCAGATAATTTAGTTTTTATATCTTCGGATACATCACTTGGAAGAGAGAAGAATAAAGACACTAAATATGCGGCATCACCTTGGATATTATCAACAAAGTTTGCTCTAGTAGAGATGTCTCTATTATTTTGACCATCACCAATATCTGTTATTGGTTTTAACAAATAACTAATTACGAAATTAACAAAATCAACATCATTAGCAAAGTTAGGAATTGATTCGTCTTCTGGATCTTCATTTCTAGGAGTAAAAGCTGGAAGCACCAATTTTTCATTATATTCCTTAACTTTAGCGTCAGCGTTTTCACTATACAATTCAATATCCACACCAACACGTTTTAAACCATATTCAGTTGGCGCAACATAAGTAACTAAATCAGCGGAGTTAACAATATTGAAAATTGATTTATATTCTTTTGTGTTTTCAACACTGACACCTTTTGGTGTTTCGAATAAATAAGCGTAGTAGTTAGATTCTTCCACTACTTTGTCATCAAGAATATAAGTTGACATCAAGTTAGCGATAGCGGCGGTTCTTGAATAACCATTAACAAACACTTTTGGTTTATTATACTTAGCTAGATATTCGAGGAATTTTGGCAAGACTTTTGTGACACCTTCTGTGAAACCTGCGTGGTGACCTTCTTTACCAATGGTCAAGTTTTGTTCCCATTGCTTTTGATAGTCATAACCACTGAGAGAGAGGACCACTAAATCATCAGAGCCAATCTTCTTATGAGCAAGCGAGAATAAGACTGAATCTTTTTCTTGTTCTTTATCATAATCTTCAGAGTAATAGATATCATCGAATGAATGATAAGTGTATAATCCCGCTAATGTTTCCTTATAAGGCGCTGCGGCAACGAATGATAATGCTTCAATAGCAAGGTTCTTGTTAAATACTGTTGATTTATGAGCAAATGATAAATATTCTCTTGGAACATCAAATTCCAAATCAATTGGATTACCTTTTTCATCCGTTAAAAGTATTGATCCAACCTTAGCGTGATATGCTTCATCTAATGGTTGAGTACTACTTGAAGCAGAACTTGAACTACTTGGTTGTGCACTAGATGATGGCTGAGCGCTTGAACTACTTGGCTTAGCGCTGCTACTACCTTTCGCACTACTTGGTGCCACTGAAGAACTCTTTTGTTCTGAACTTGTTCCTCTATCACTACTGACTGATGCAGCGGGAACAACACTACTATCATTTATTGAACTTTTAGGGGCTTCACTACTAGGAGTCGCTTTATTACAAGAGACCACCATTAGGGAAGCGGCTAATAACAAGAATATTTTACTTTTCATGTATAAAAAGTCTCCCTTCATTAATATGATACCACCCTTTTGTCACAGATGTGCCACACGCGTGAAAAAAATTAGGCGGACCGCCTAATCTTTATTTTCATCTTCTTGTTTATTTTCTTCAGTTTCTGGGTTTTCTTTATTATCTTGTTCTTCTTCACCCACAACCTTTTCAGCGGTTCCCGCTGCGGCTTTACCTAATGACTTACCAGCTTCACCAAATGATTTGCCTGTTTCTCTCCAGGCGTTGCTCACTTCTGTATGACCATTACTTTCGATCATATTTTCATCATCAGTGAATACCGTCTTCATTGTTTTGCCCAAAGCTTTACCAAAATTGGAGAAGGCTTTACCTGTATTTTTACCCATTTCTTTCCATTTATCTTTCAATGACATTTTGCTTTACCTGATTTCCTTAATATATCTTACTATTCTACGAATAAAATTCTACCTAATCTTATATGAGTAGCGCCTTCTTCTATAGCAATCTTATAATCATGACTCATACCCATAGATAAATAAGGTATATCGATATTCAATTCTTTAGATATTTCTATTTGCAACTCTTTTAGTTTTCTAAATTGTTCGTGGAGGCTTTCTTCGGATGAATTGGCTACCGCCATCATCATCAGACCAACGATATTAATATTTTGATATTGTAAGCATTCTTTAATAAAACCTTTGACTTCATAGTATGGGACACCATTTTTGTTTTCTTCTAGATTGATTGATACTTCAATAAAGCAGTCTAAAGGACTATTACGATATTTATTAATCACTTTAGCGAGTTCTAAAGAATCTAATGAATGAAGATAATCAATCTTATCAAGCACTAGATGGGCTTTATTTCTTTGCAAATGTCCAATGAAATGCCATTTGATATCTAGATTTCTCAATGCTTCGTATTTATTAAGAAAAGCATCCACTCTATTTTCACCAAAGTTATTAACCCCAGCGTCATAAAGATCTTTCAAATCATCAACACTACCATACTTAGTAGCGGCAACAAGTGTGATATCTTTTGGTAATGTTTTAAGGAAGTCTTTTATATCGTGTCTGATCATATTCAACAAAAGAATATAGCACAAAAAATGCGTAGCATCACAAAATTCGGCACTTTTTAACAGGGTTTTATCACAAAATTCGGCACTTTTTTTCGCTAAAAATCACAAAATTCGGAATTTTGCCTTTATACAAACGCCAAACAATATCACTTTTCATTGATTGTTATATAACAAATTGTTGTTATTACGTTTATAATGATATCGATATGTTTTTTATTAACTATCTATTAGCGTTAGCATTATTCATTATTATCTATCTAGCTACACGATTAGTGCTTTTCTGGCGCAAGAAAAAAGCTATCTGGCCAATAGTAGACTTTAACTTATTGATTAAAGCTATTGCATATAGCGGTCTAACGTTATTGCTATTAGGTATTCTTCATATAGTATTTAAGAAGATTAACACTATTAATTTGTTATGGCTTGATGCTTCTATCTATATTTTCTTAGCGATTATTAAACTAGAACAAATATTTAATCTAATTAAAAACAAAGAGAAATATGTTCCTAAAAAGAATCACTTCCTAGGAGGGGCTTTCTTTGTTTTTATTTTATTAGAATGCTTTGTTTTTAACGCTAAAGGATACAGTGCTAATAAAGAAACATATACATATCAAAACTACATTAGTGAAGGTATCACCACTGATGGAGAGATTAAAAATAACAAAATCATCTTAAAAAATAAGCAATGTATCTATATCAACACTAATAAGAAAGATTACGAAAATCTCTATCTTCACTTCAACACTGAAGATATGAACTTATATGTTAATATCCACGAAAAGAAAGCAGACGCTAGTGAATATACCTTTAAGAAATATGTTTTAATTGATCCTTCTATTGATGCATATGGCTATATCTCTTTAGACCATATGGATGATGTCTCTAGTTTAAAGATTGAATTTGATATTGATGATACTAGATATTTAAACAATTCCACTAAACCATTAATTACTATTGATAAGATTAGTTTTGATGCTTATTTCCCATTAATCATTAATCCTCTTAGATTAGGTGGAATATTAGGATTATTATTACTTGGCTTTAACTTTTTTAAATTATTCGTTAAAAACGAATTAAAAGAAGAAATAACTACTTATCAAAAATTAGAAAGAGTAGTTCTTTTTGGTGGTATTATCGTCTTCGTTTATTTCTTTATTATCTCTTTAATTAATCACACTACTTATTTCATTAAATATGATGAGCTATATCTAGGTGGCACATCATCAAATAATATCTACTATCAGCAGTTAGATGCTTATATTAAAGGACAATTACATATTGATACTCCAGTTGATCCAAATTTAGCGGCATTATCTAATCCATATGATCCAGCGAATAGAACTGGAATGACATATTTATGGGACCATGCTTTCTATAACAGTAAATATTATTGTTATTATGGTCATGCGCCTATTTATTTAGTGATGTTACCTATTTATTGGATTAGTAAATATGTACCGTCTAACTTATTTGTCTTACAACTTGGTACTTTATTCTCCATATTCACTTATCTATTAGCGGCCCTTCAAATTATTAAATTATTTATTAAAAAGGCTAATACTTCCTCTATTGTTTTAACTTTAGTAGCGATGGTCTTTGGTTCGTTATTATTATGCAATAACACTTATGAATACGGTGGTATGACTTATCGTATACCATATGCTTACGCGAATGGTTTCTTATTCTTAACAATATATTTATTTATTAAAGGATATAAAGCGGATAAATATCGTTTCTTATATTTTGCTTTTACTGCGTTAAGCTTAGTCTTTATTATCTTATCTCGTCCATTAGAGGCTATTTATTTAATCTTGTTCTTGCCTCTTATTGTTAAGATGCTTATTAAAGAATTTAAGAACAATAAAAAAGGCATGATTTTAAATTATGCTCCCGCGTTAAGTATTTTATTGATTGGGGCAATTATTGTCTGTGTGATGAACTACACTAGATTTGGTAGCGTCTTAGAATTTGGAGAACACTACCAATTAACAGTGACAGATTGCACTAAGAATCATTTAAGTATTGATGGAGTTTTACCAACTACTTATCACTACTTCATCCAACCACCACAATATGTGAAAGAAAGTGGCATGTTGTCCTATACATATCATCAAGAAGGATTTGATATCCATCCATATGTCACTGGTTCAATTGGTTTAGCATTTATTCCTGTTTCTTTATTAATGGTCTTAGTGCCATTTGTTATTAAGAAAGATGATGATTTGTCATTTATTATCTTTGCGATTGCTAGTCCAATAGTTGTCTTCTTTGTGGCGTTTGTTAATTACTGCTTTGCAGGTGTCTGTCCAAGATATATGAATGACTTCTTACCATGGGCTTCTATTGCGGGTGGTTTAATGGGGCTTAAAGCTATTGAAAGAAGCGAGAATAAATATAAAGCTGTTCAACCAATAATCAGTATTGTTTTATTCATCAGCATATTCTTAACTGGCCAATATCATTTCCAAGAATTTGATGGTTTAAGAATTGGTGATTTCCGTGGTTTATTAGGTATTATTAAGACAATCACCAACCGTTATAACATCTAGAATATTCAACTTTAATAAATTGGTTTTGTTGTTTTTATTATTCTTATATTTATAAAAGTATAAAATGAGTATGAGGAGATTTTCATATGGCGGAAAAAATATTAGAAATAAAAAACCTCAAGAAATATTACGGTAAAGGCGATTCATTAGTGAAAGCATTAGACGATGTCTCTTTTGATGTTTATAAAGGTGAAATGCTTGTTTTACTTGGTAATTCAGGATGTGGTAAATCCACATTACTTAATATCATCGGTGGGATGGATTCACCCACTGACGGACATGTATTAATTAACGGAGAAGATATCACTCAATATAAAGACAAGAAATTAACTAATTACCGTAAAGAAAAGATTGGTTTTATTTTCCAATTCTATAATCTTTTACCAGATTTAACCGCCTTAGAAAATGTCAGAATGTCATTATCTAAAAAAGATGAAAATCATCTAAGTGAAAAGACATTAGAACTCGTGGGATTAGGCGATCAAAAGATGAAACAATACCCATCCCAAATGAGTGGCGGTGAACAACAAAGAGTGTCTATCGCAAGAGCGTTAGTTAAAAACGCTGAAATCATATTATGTGATGAACCAACTGGTGCGTTAGATGATAAAACAGGCCGTAAGATTTTAGAGTTATTACAAGATATTGTTAGAAAACAAGGTCAAACAATGATTATTGTGACTCATACCACTCCTATCGCGGATATGGCTAATCGTGTCATTACTTTAAGAGATGGCAAGATTGAACACGAAAGAGTTAATGAGCATCCATTATCTGCGAAAGATATCGTTTGGTAAATATAATGAAATTAGTAAAGAGTCTATTATTACCATATCTTAAACGCTTCTGGTTAATGCTACTAAGTGTCGTCTTAGTGGGCGCTTTTGGATGTGGCATATTAATCGGCTTAAGAAATTCATATCACGCCGTTGATAATGCAATACAAACATTATTAGATGAATGTGGTTATCCTGATTTATATGTGCAAACTATTGATGGAGTTGAAAGATCATATTTAAATCTTTTACCTGATGACTTTAATGGTTATATGGGCATTAAAAAGGCCGAATATCGTAGCACATATACCACTACTTTTGATTTTGGTAACGATTCATATTCTGGAAGATTAATTGGTTATGATGAAAATAGTATCTTAAAACATCATGTCATTGATGGTGAAATCAAAGAAGAAGGCAAAGGTATTCGTATGGAATATTATTTTGCTAAACATAACGGTTTTAAAGTTGGTGACACGATTAAGGCTAAAATGCCTGATAACACTATTTCTGAATTTAAAATTGACGCCACTATCGTTTCTCCAGAAGCATCAATCGTTAAAGCGGATCCATATTCTATTTCTTCTTCTCGTGATTTTGCCTATATCTATGTTCCACAAAATGAAATAACAAGTCATTTAAGTAAAAAGACATTTAATGAAATGTTATTTGTCTTTGAAGAAGGTCAAAGAAAATCATTAGATAAGACTGTCGAATCATTAAAGTCATATCTAAAAGAAAAACAAGGTATCGAAATAAAAGAAGATGATGTTAAACAGTTAAAGGCTAATATTGCTTACGCTACAACATATGATGATTCTGAAGTAACTACTTTCTATAAAGAAACTAGAAATGCACTTAATTTGATTACTATATCTGCGCCTTTGGTTTTCTTTGTGGTTGTTTTAATTGTTGCTGCATTATTCTTATTCCAAATAGTTAAGCAGTGCCGTAAAGATATTGGTATCATGCGTGCATTAGGTGAGAAAACAAGTTTTATTTCATTAGTGTTCTTATCTATTGGTTTTGTTGTGGGTTTATTAGCCTGGTTAATAGGTGTAGGAATAGGCTCTATATTTACTCTGATTGCTAATCAAGCATATGGCAGTGCGATTAAATTGTTCCCATTAGCGTTTGCCTTAAAACCAGTAGCGATATTTGCGTCATTAGGTATTGTTGTTTTCGTCACTGTTTTAACTGCATTTTTAGCGTCAATTAACATTTCTAAAATTAGACCAGTAGAAGCAATGAAAGCTTTACCACCTACAAAGAACACTACTCCTTTATTAACTAGAACATTATTTAAGAAAGCCCCTATTACTTTAAAGGTCACTATCTCTCAAACATTAAGAAACTTCTCTAGATATATTCTTTCTGGTATCTGCTTATTAGCGAGTGGCATGTTAATCTTTGTTGCTTTATCGATTGGTGAAAGCAAGAACACGATGATGAATCAAACATTTGAAACTAGGCTTAATTATGATGTCCAAGTCTATTTTGATAATCTTCCTAGTGAAGAAGATATTAATAATACATTCTTAAGTAGTGACACTAATATCACCTCTAAGACATTAATTAAATATGTCCCTAGTGAAATTATTAACACCTCTAATAATAAGAAAACTATCGGCCTAATTAATGGTTTAAAAGATAACCAAGAATTAATCAATGTTGTGGATGATTATCAACACACAATTGATGTTCCTAAAGATGGCATTATTTTATCAACATATCACGCTAATCTATTGGACGCTAAAGTTGGTGATACGATAACCGCTAATGAGGTGGAATTAAAAGTGACTGCGATATCTAATGAATTTCTATATCAAGTGAGTTATGTACACTTCGATAATTATAATCCTGAACATGCTAGAGGTTCATTATTAGCGAAAGTAAAAAGTGAAAAAGAATTCTTTGATAAATATAAAGACGCTGAACATGTCACTTATATATCTTATACAAGTGTGATATATGGCGAATTTAATGACCGTTTAGCGGCGTTTGAAATATCTAGTCGTTTATTAACTGTAATGGCGATTATCGTGGGCTTTATGATTGTCTTTAATATGATGCAGACAAACCTTAAAGAACAAAAGAGAACTTTTGCCACGATGAGAACATTAGGCTATCAAAGAATATCTATTTCTTTAGCGAATTTGTTTACAAGTATTGTGCAATTTATCGTCGCGATGGTATTTGCCTTACCGATTGGTATTATCTTATCTAAACGCTTATTAGAAAACATTTCTGTTCCAGATCAAATATATCCGTTCCCACACCACTATATAATGTATGTTTTAACAACGGTTATTGTCTTAGGCTTCCTTCTTGTTTCTCATTTCTTAACGATGAATAAGATGAAGAAATGGAACTTACCAGAATCTGTTAAAGAGAGAGAGTAAAAGAGGCACTTAATTAGTGCTTCTTTTGAATTGCTTTATGCATCAAGATTCTTGTTTTTCTAGCCAAAGTATCTTCGTTTAAATACTTAGATAGTTTTAATAAACATATCTCTTTAAGCTGCATTTCATCTAATTTGCCGTTCGCAGTTAATGGGAATTTATCAACGTAGATAATATGTGAAGGCACTTTAATCGCTGGTAAGTTCTTTCTCATTTCGTCTAAATATTTAGTTTCTACGAAATGTAATGGTTTCTTTTTAAGTTCCACACAACCGATGATATATTCACCTTCATCAATTGACGGTAAACCAAACACACGTACCTCTCCGAATTCATTGAATTTACTTAATTCGTGTTCGATTTCCTTAGGGGAGATATTTTCACCTTTACGAATGATGATATCTTTTAATCGACCATTCAAAACTAGATAACCATCTTTATCTAAATAACCAATATCGCCGGTATGTAGATAGCCATCTTTATCAAAAGGTTGTTGTTCTTTAGTTAATTTATAATAGCCATTAAAAACGTTATAGCCTTTAATCAATATTTCACCTGCTTGACCATGAGGTAATATTTCTTTTGTTTTTGGATCTTGGAAGACTATTTCTATACCTTCCATTGGAACACCAACAGTTGTTCTTTTCTTAATATCAGGAGCGTCAGGATACACTAATGAGATAAGAGGAGAACATTCAGTTTGTCCATAACCATTCATGAATTTACCTTTGCCATATTTCTTTTCCAAGAAATCAAATTCTTGTTCAGAAGTAAAACCACCACCAACGATGCAGTGTTTCACAAATCTTGCGCCATGCCACCACCATAAAGGCGCTCTTGCAAGTCTATCGTATATCGTACTTACAGAAGCATAGTCACCACATTTATTTCTTACAAAGTCTCGATAGATTTTAATCTTATCTGAAAGGCTATTAAGATAGACGGTTCTTTGGAATGCCATGTAGGCGTTGACCACTAATAAGCCGAAGCAATGGAACATTGGTAATAGACACATGAATTTCTGTGGAAATACAGGATCTAATTTTGAAAGATTTAAATAGATGAGATTCATCATACCATATTGACTTAAACACGCTGCTTTTGGTTTCGCGGTTGTGCCTGTCGTAAAGATAATATATGAAGTTCTTTTACTATCTTCTTCTCTAGATAATGGAGACGTGTATGGTTTTATATCTTCTTTGGCTAATATTTCTTTAAAGTTAATATGACGATATCTCATAGAGACTGTATGTTCTATTGGGATATTAGTTTCTTTTAATAACAATTCAAATTCATCTTCTTGTTTAACCAAAGCGGTATATTTACCATAGCAAATAAATTTACAGTCCGTATATTTAATTAATTCCACGAGTGTTTCGTGTCTAGCCATGTAGTTAAGTAAGACCGCGACTGCACCTACTTTAATAATCGCATAGAACGCTATTAGCCAGTTATAGCAGTTCATACCTAATAAAGCGACATGGTCACCTTTTTTAATGCCTTTATTAACTAAAACATGTGAATAATAATCCACACTCTTTTCGATCTCTTTAAATGTGTAATTTGTATCTTTAAAGTTAATGCCGTATATTTGGCATTTTTCTTCATCTAATTTATATATGTCTTCAAATAGATAGTTATCTAATTCTCTTTTAGTCATTACTAGATATCTTCAGGAGCTTTTGCTTTTTCAATTTCTTCTATTATATCAGACTTAACTTTTTTCTTCTTATATAAGAAGTCAAGTAAGAAGGATAATCCAGCAAGAAGAATAACTGCTACTAGGCCATAGAATACGCCTTGGAATTGACCCCATATAACTTTTCTTTGGAAGAATAAGATTGATAACATAGCAATAAATATTGGATGGAATAAATAATACACTGCGGAATGATTACCAATCCACTGCAACGCTTTACCAACAACTGGGATATGTTTAATTAATCGACATAATGTATGTAAGAAATATGTACCAATGATACTAAATATGAAAGTAATAAGTGGATCAAAGCCTTTCATAATTGGATCATATTGACCACCAGGAATAGAACCAGTATAGAAGGCACCAAATCTAAAGTGGCACACTAAACAAATGCCAACGACTAAAGCTTCCGCGATAATCATATTTAAAGCGTGGAATAAACTATCTTTCTTTGAAAGTATTCTTAAATTTAAGAAATGGTATTGCCTTAAATGCGCCGCTGTAAGCATAATAGCCACAATTAATGGGTAGCTTTGTACATGATATGGTAAATATGTACCCACAAATTCACCTAAGCAGAAAGCCATGGCTAAACAAATAATATCCACTGAGATAAGTGTCGTTACTTTCTTATTGGTGTGTTCCACTAATAAATAGAATGGTATTGAACAAATAAATAACGCATATAGGAACCAAAGTAATCCTAAACCCACTACTAGTTCAAAGACGACACCACCACTTTGTGGGAAATTAAGCATCATCGCGAATGGTTCGGATAATAAGCTATAAACAATTGTATTGCCAATAGTTTGTAATGAAGAAGCCATATCTTCGTGATTATAAGCTAAATACATTGGCGAAATTAAAAGAATTGAAACCACAAAACATATCACTAATGGAATTAATAATTGTTTAGCGCGTCTAGTAATGTTGTATTTAAAGCTTTTGCCATTTGGTAAATAGTTATAGCCAGTATAAAAGAAGAATGAACTTAATAAGAATGGGAACAACGCTATTAGGATATTGAAAGTCGCTAATGTTTCTTGTGGATTAGGCGCGACGATTAACCAACAATGGAAAAAGACAATGGCCATAACCATAATCCCTTTAGCGGCGTCTTGTGCTCTTGTTCTTTTCTTTTCCATAGCAATAATATTCTACTACTCCAGCAATTTATTATCTAATTAAGCATATTAATAATAGCAATAGTTATGCCACAGAAGTGCCACACAAAATGCTTTATTTTGAATAATGATTATTAATTAATGTTCTTAATGAAGCAGTGTCATATAAAGCACTATAATCACGTGTCCCTGCTTCATTTACTGGGAAGTTAAGTTTACTATCGCAAACTGTCTTTCTAGCTACATCAACGCTTACCATGTTTTTGCTTACTGTATGTGTAGGTGCTGATGAACGGTTTAAAGAACCATATCCATCATATTGTAAGAAGACAGAACAAGATCCTCCACCACATTCTTCACCGATTGTAAATAATCCTTCATCATGGAGATAGATTGGAGCAATGCCGCCACAAGAGAAACCATTCTTGCTAGTTAAAACACTAACATCTTTACCTTTAAGAAGATTAAGCATTTCATCATCTTTTTCATCAAATACTCGATCAAAGTTTAAATCAAATTCATATTCCGCTACTGAAACATGGCCAGACATGGTATTTGATTCATAGAATTTTTTACTACCAGTTAATAAGGCAATCATGAAGAGCATTTCATCGGTACTACCACCCGTATTAGCGGATAAATCGATGACAAGGTGCTTAATTTCATCGTCTTTAGCGGCTTCTGTAACACCATAATGAATAGCCCCTACTGCCCCACCAAAACCAGCGCCAAATGGAATATTACTTCTTTCGCCAGCGTAATATTTATTCCATTCATCTTGTAACTCTACTTCGCCCATAAAGCCATCAATATGGATATAAGCTATATCACCATCTTTTGTGTATGTTTCATAGCCTTTAAGAACTTTATTAGGTTTATTTAGTTTTTCACTTCTTGCTTTATAAACCGCTGGATGTTCATAGAATAAATGATCACTATTAACTAATTCTTCATAGTTTTTACTATATTCATTTTGTATTAGTTTAGTGGCCTCATCACGGACTTTAAGTAACCAATTTGGATAATGTCCATAACCATCGGAATCAACATAATATGTATAATCAATTGGATTATAAACAGAGTGTCCTCCATCCGCGCGTAGATAGCCAAGCAATGTCGCGCCTGCTAAATATTTAACAACATCTGGAGACTTAATATATTCAATAATCTTCTTACCTAATGGTCTACTTTTAAGCGCAGCATCTAAGCCATTTGATAAATCATAATAAACCTCTAATGAACTTCTTCCTGGCCTACCAAGGAAGATATCATAGTCGAGACATAATTCGTTATAAACATATTCGCTATATTCCTTAGTCATCTTACTAGAGAACATATCTTCATAATATTTAGCACCAAATTGTTCTAATTCTTCGTTTTCAGTGTAATTGAATACGTATAAGTCTTTAGTGTTATAAGCGGCTTGTAAGATGTTTTCATTGGAGAATAAATCAGTCGCGAATGTAATTGGTAAATAGACTGACTTATCATCACCATAAATCTTTAAATTGTATTTTGAAAAATCGATAATAGTTTTTTTCGCTGGTTTATCATCTTTAACTGATTTAATTCTTGTAAAAGGTAAACCATCATAACAAACAGAGGCTAATTCACCATAAGTATTAAGATTAGTGTTCTTAAAGTTCCACAAATTATCGCTTTCCATTTTGTTAGAGGAAATATCAAATGTCGCACTATATTCACCTATCACTGTATATGTATAAGAATCACCATTTTTTACAAGGTCGAGTTGATCTCTACCTTTATCATATGTTCTTCCTCGATATAAGAGTTTGTGAATATCTTTAAAAGCAATATATGGGATAACGCTTTTGTTATAATAACGTATCTCACATGTCGTATTGTTATCTTCGTTTAAATAATAAACGTTAATTGTTTTAGTTTGATATTTATTACCTTTTTCACCTTGATTAGTACAAGAAGATAAAAGCAAAGGTATTAATAATAAATATGGTAATTTATTTTTCATAGGCTCTCCCCTTAATCGCTATGACATTTTGATAATACATTTTATAGGCAATAATTGCTATAAAAAATCCCCTCGCACGGAGAGACGAGAGGATTTTTATTGCTAGATACTGAGATTAGGCGACTGCGCTAACTTTTAAGCAGCAGATAGTCCATGTGTCATTATTCTTTAAGATTTCGTATTGGTGACCACCGGCAATGAATGGACCATTATTACCAGCAGTAATCTTCATGTTATCTAATTCAGCGCCGTTTAAGACGGAGTGGACAAGGAAGACACCATCAACCGCACCTGAGAATAATTCAGGATCCATGAGGAATTTAGCGGTGAATTGATGTGTTGTTGTATCGAAAGAAGATAATGTCTTATCGAAATCAAACTTATTTGTTTTGTCACCTAAGACATAATCCCAATCAGACCAACCAATATTGCCATGGTGTTGTAAGTTGATACCATAAGCCTTTTGGTATTGATCAATTGTATATTCACCTGTGAATTCACCATTAACAACATAATATGGTTTATTATCGATTAATTCGACATCAGCAGATTTTGGTGTCACTGTGGCGTCGATTGCACCTTCTTTATTAGCGATTAAGGAGACACAGTTCCATGTATCACCGTTGGCGTATAATTTGTATTCAATACCATTAGCGACAACAGTTGTTTCTTGATATGAGATATTTAAACCATCCCATGTTGGAGCAGGAATAGCGTTCTTGAACTCTTCTGATAATGAGTCGTAATCTGTAACACCATCCCAATCATCTGGTAATGTATTGATTTCAATAACTTCACCATCAGCGGTGTGTCTATAACGTTTGGCATCGTTTCTGATTAAAGCTTTTAAGTCTTCATCTTTATCAGTGCCTTCCACTCTGAACTTACCAATGTATGGTGTTCCTAAATTGTTCTTAATAAAAGCATTACCTTCATCTAATAAGTTAGCTCTTAAAACCCATGAACCATCTTCTTTATAGCTCATTGGTTCGTCTAATTTTAATGTTTCGGTAGTCCAGTTACCACCTTTGATCATGTTTCTTAATTCAAACTTAGTTTGATCAGAAGCAGAACTACCAACGACTTCGTAAATGAGTTTGTCACCAACTTGTTTTAATGACATTTCATTAACTGTGTATTGACGTGTTTGATAAACGGCTGTGTAAGTAATTTCCTCAGTGCTTGCGACATATGGAACGATTTCCTTATCGAAACCACGGAAAACGTAAACACCATTTGCGTCTGCAGCTTTTCTTGGTGCACTAGCGTTGAATGCTGGAATTTCACCAACAGTAACTTCATCAGCTTTATAACCTTGGATTAAAGTACCATCAGTATTTCTGAATGCGACTGCGAATTTCACAGAATCATCGATAACTGTAACTTTGAATCCTTTGGTAAATGCCACACCATGTTCATCTTTTGCATCAGTTGCAACAGTGATTGTGGCTTCACCAACGGCCTTAGCGGTAACTAAACCTGTATCACTAACAGAAGCAACACTTGGATTGCTTGAAGTAAAGATTACTTTCTTATTTGAAGCGTTGGTTGGTAAAACTGTAACACCGATTTGTTTTGTTTCACCTTTCTTTAAGGTAATATCATCAACGTCGATTTCTAAACCTGTTGTAGCGGTAGATTTAACAGAAACTTTAACAGTTTTGCTAATGGCTTTGCCATCTGAACCTAAACCAATTGTTTCAACAGTGATTTCTGTTTCACCAACGGCAACAGCACTCACTAAACCAGCATTATTAACAGTAGCAATTGCAGTATTCTTGGATGTGTATTTGCAACCTTTTTCGGTAGCGTTTTCTGGGGATACTGTAGCGGTAATTTGTTTTTTACCATTAACTTGTAATTCAATGGATGTAACATCGAGTTCTAATCCAGTAACACCAATGGCACGAACTGTAATTGGTAAATTGAATTCGATATCCTCATAAATGACTGTAACTGATTTGTCATCAAGCTTGAGTGCTTTTGATGGAGAAACGCGATAATCATCAACGACTTCTTCACTACCATCACTCTTCACTGCGGTAACAACCATACCTTCTTTGGAGAATTTTTCACCAACGAAGTATTCGGTTTTAGCACCGGTGACTTTTAAACTCACAACTGTAACTGCTTGTTGAGATTATGAAGCGGCAGCAGGTTTACAAGCTGGGAGTGCAAGGAATGTTGCAGCGCCTAATAACGCAAGGCTAATAGCAAACGCTCCTCCTGTTTTTCTTCTTTTCATACGAAAGCTCCTTCTAAAAAACAATGCATTAAGAAATTATGACAATCTTGCTATCTCAATTTTGTGACAATCATGTCATATCATGCTCATATATTTTGCTATTTTTTATTTAATTTTGCAAGTAAGATGTGTTAGAATAAAGCAGCGATTTTCAAAAAATCCGTAATCATGAGAACAAATTGATAAGGAGAGCTCACTATTTATGCCTTTAAAAATAGGTAAAAAGATGTTTTTACGTGGAGCCTCAGTATTGACCGCTGCTGTAGTTGTAGCAGGTTTAATCGTTGGCGACACGCTAGTTAAAAACAATGAAAGCAATTTGAATTCCATTCTTTGCCCACCAATCGTTCACCAAGACTCATTAGTGGTTTCTAGAGAGACTGGTCAAAAGATGGCACAACAAATTGTGGAAGAAGGTGCAGTGTTATTAAAGAACAACGGTACACTACCACTAAAAGCTAATAATGATAAAGTTAATATCTTTGGTTGGGCAAGCGTTGACTGGGCGTATGGCGCGAACAGTTCATCATGCTCAGGCAGAGTTATGGCGGAAGATTCTAAACGTGAATCTTTAGTGGATATTTATGATGCTTTAACTAATTATGGCATTAAGTACAATACCGATTTAAAAGACATGTACTTGCGTTACGCTAATCCATATGTCTATGCATTAAAAGATCCAGGCTCAGTTAATAACGACTCTGTCATCACATTACATGAACCAGAAATCAGTGATAAGAATTATTATTCAGACGCTTTATTAGCCGATGCTGAAGCATATTCTGATACAGCGATTGTGGTTATTACTAGAAACGCTGGTGAAGATATTCCAGCGGATAGAGCAATGAAAAAAGCTGGTAAAAACTACGTTAATGAAAGTAATAAGATTTATTTAGATTTATCAATTGAAGAAGAACATTTACTTAAATATGTTGGTGAAACATTTGATAACGTTGTTGTTCTTGTTAACTCTCCTGCGGCGATGGATTTATCTTTCTTAAACACTATTCCTGGACTAGGGGCAGCATTACAAGTTGGTTTTACAGGTACACATGGCGCTAGCGCAATTCCTGAATTACTATATGGTGAAAAGAATCCATCTGGTCATTTAGTGGATACTTATACATATGATCGTTCTTTAAGTTTTGCTTATAGAGCGAAAAATGCTGCGAATTTTACTGGTTCAGGATTATCTGATAAGAAGTTCTTTGAATATATTGAAAATATCTATGTTGGTTATCGTTGGTATGAAACTGCGGACGCTACATATTATTGGGAAGATTATGAAAGAACATTGTTAGATGAAGATGATAAAGAAACATTAGTTAAAGGCTATGACGCGGTTGTGCAATATCCATTTGGCTATGGTTTAAGTTACACAGATTTCGAATACAAATTAGAAGATAGTTATTTCACTAAAAATGGCGAAGAAATTAGTGATGTTGATGTGGAAGGTGAATACCATATCAAATTAAAAGTCACTAATACTGGCGATAGAAAAGGTAAAGATGTCGCTCAAGTATATTTAGAAGCACCATATCATAAATTCCAAATCGAAAAGAGCGCGAAAGCCCTTGTTGCCTATGAAAAGACTATCGAATTAGAACCAGGTAAGAGTGAAATCTTAGATATCGAAATTCAAATATCTGATTGTTTATCTTATGACTGCTACGACTTAAACAATAACGGCCATACTGGTTATGAATTAGATAAAGGCGAATATAAGTTCCACCTTGGTAAAAACTCACACCAAGATATCGAAATGACAAATAGCGAAAACGCAAAAGTCAAAGGTGTCTTATCATTTGAAGTTCCAACCACTATTAATGTCATTAGAGATAAATACACAAATAATGTTGTTGATAACTTATTCACTGGTGATGACGCTATTGATGGTTATCCAATCGATGCTGTTGAAGATAATTATGAACCAGAATATATCTCTAGAGCGGAATTCCCAGATGTTGAAGAATTCAATGGTACAAAATCTAGAGAAGCTTCTAGCAAATTAAAAGATGTTTATTTCTTCGATCAAGCTAAAGGTGATGCATGGGATAACGCCACTACTGACAAATTCGGTGATCCAGTATTTGATGAAACAGTTGTCTGGGGCAAAGAAAACAATATGCGTATTACCGAAAACGGTCAAGTGACCGCATTAGGCTTTGAATTAGGTGAAGATTACGATAATCCTAAATGGGAAAAATTATTAGAACAAGTCACCGTTGATGAAGTGACTAACACCATCAACAAATCCTATGGCACTCCTGCTGTTAATTCTGTTGGTAAACCAGCTTTAAATGAAGTCGATGGTCCTGCACAAATTAAATGTTATTATCAACAACCTCCAAGAGGCACAGGTTACCCTTCTGCAGTTGTTATTGCTCAAACTTGGAATAAAGATTTAGCGGAAGACTTTGGTTTATCATTCGCTATGGATATGAACTCTGTTTCCATTAATGGTTTATGGGGTTGGGGATGTAACTTACACAGAACACCTGTTGGTGGTCGTAACTGGGAATACTTCTCTGAAGATCCATATATGTCTGGTAAGACTTTAGCTGGCGCTGTTAGGGGCTTATTAAAAGGTGGTAGATATTCTTATATCAAGCACTTCTGTATGAATGAATCTGAAGCAAGCAAGAAAGAAGGCTTTACCTTCACTACTGAACAAGCTTTAAGAGAATGCTACTTTAAGCCATTCCAAATGGGTATCCAAGAAGGTGGCGCAGTTGGTATCATGACATCATTTAACCGTATTGGTGCGGTTTATTCTGGTGGTTCAGAAACCGCTATTACTGGCGTTGCTAGAAAAGAATGGGGATTTAAAGGCGCGATTATTACTGACTGGGCTGATCAAGGCGGCTCATATATGTCAATTGACCAACAATTCCGCGCTGGTGGTGACTTAGGTATGAATACCTCTCTTAATGGCTATAGTGGTGCGAAATTCTCCTATAACGCTAATGCGACACCAAGAGTGCAACATCAAATGAAGGAAGTTATGCACCATGTCTTATATTCTTGGCTAAGATGCCAATATTTAAATAAGCAATATAACGAGAATCCAGATTCAAAAACTAAGGTTGTTCAAACCGGTTCTATTGAATCTTATAAATGGTATAAAACAGTGCTTGTTGACGTGAACATCTTATTAGGAGGCGGCGCGTTAGTCTTCCTCTTATTAGCCTTTATACCGGTTAAAGAAAAGAAAGTGAAAGGAGAATAATAATCATGAGTAGGAAACTTAGAAACATTATTATCTTTAGCTTAATTGGTTTAATCCTCATAGCGATTGGTATTTATTCTCTTGTCGCCTATTTGAACTATGAAGGCTATCGTAAAACCATGGAAGCTGCGATAGCAACTGTATTATTGCTTAAATAACTATCAAAATAGTTAAACAAAACCTCCGCGATAAACGGAGGTTTTTATTATCGTCATTAAGCATTAATGAAGCCAGTAATGTAAGAGACCGTTAAATCTATTTGTTGCTCTCTAGAGATAGTAGCTTCACCATCACCTTTTTGAGCGCCGTAATAGCCATAATTAGCGTGGTTACCACCTTCAATTATTTTAGAAACATATCCATTTGGTAAGTTAACAATATTCTTTTCATATTCTTTACGGTTCATGACGTGGTCTTCAGTACCATAAATAGTTAACGCTTTATATTTATTATCGATTGGTTTATTAGAATAAGACGCTAACATGATGATACCTTCATAATCTAATTTTGTTTGGGCTAAATCGATAGAAGCACATACACCACCAAGAGAATGGCCCATCAAATAAACGTTTTCATATTGATCAATTGATTGATAAACATGGTCAGCTTTAGTTGAGCTAAATAAAGCAAATCTAAGTGGCAATTTTAATAGATAAACATCATAACCATTTTGCGCTAGTTGATGCATCATTGGAGCATAGCTCTTTTCTTCTACCTTTGCCCCACCATAGAAGATAATCGCAGTATCATCGTTTTCAATATTATCGAAATAATAATAATTAATTTCACTTGAGACTCTAACTTTATCACTATCTTTTAAATATTCAACGACTTCTTCTGTAGCGTGGTAATAAAAGAAGAAATAGGCTAAAAAGCCACATAAATTAACAATGACAATAAAAGACACTGGAACAGTAATCTTCACCCATAATTTAAGCTTATATTTTTTATTAATTAATAAAATAGCGATAATGGGTATGAGAATACTCAAAATCACAGTGATAATAATGATGGTCAACGCTGATTTTGTCATAGTAGTTAATCACCCATATTAATCTTGCATACTAAGAGCGGATGTAAAAAGATCTGAACCCGTTAATTCCTGTTCATAGTGCTTAGAATTATAAATTCCTGTTTTTATTAAAGACGCGGCAAATAGACCAGCGATAATGACAAATACACCAACAAAAATACTTGTGGTAAGTGTTTTCTTTTTCATTTCTGCTCCCTTTTCAATAATCAGTCAATGAAAGAATACTAATTATTCCAAATAATTATAGCACTTATTTGTAATAAGAGAAATAGAAGAAAAAACACTCGATTAGGAGGATGAATTCTTAAAGTAAATTCCGTTTTACCCGAGAAAGAGGAATTTAGTTTGATAAGTTATAATAAAGTCTCCTATAGGCAGCTAGAAAAGGAGGCTAGTTTTATGCCACACTTAACTGACGAAAACCGAAAGACAATAT
>JAGBLL010000057.1 GCA_017635465.1 Bacilli bacterium | reverse complement strand
CGAATTCTATATTTTTTACATGATAGGTTTCACTAGAGCTCCAAATCCAGTTTTGATTTCCTGTGACCTTAATACTCCAGAAACCAAAGATGGTGAAACACCCGTACTTTACCCCCTATTTTTCTTCTGTAAAATGCCATCAGGCTTCCAAAAAGGAGAATATACCTCTATCGAAATATCCTCTTCTGATAATGTCGCAGGACTTCCAACGAATTCAACCCTTTTGAATCCTTTATTGACTGATGAAGCTATAGAAAACGGTTTAACCAATGTATCTATATTAACATATGTTCCTTCACTTTTAGATATCAGCGCTGATGAACTCACTTTCGATGAAGAAAAAGGGACATTCACGATGGAAATTCCTTTTGAAGAAGGAACAATTCAAGACAAGATTGGAAAAACTTTTGAAATTCCTTTGGCTTTTCCTTCAGGTATAATGCTAGTGGGAACTATTAAAAAATTTTCTGGAAATATGTTGACAATTGAATTCTCAATTGGTGGAAAAATTGAAAATCAACCTTTAATTTGGGAGCAAACAATAATTTCTATTGAAGGAGTTGAATGGTTTGTTTTACCAGGATTTAAGACTAATGCAATTACAACAGATGGCTTTAATGGAACAATTTCTGAAGAAATTCCCTCAGATCAAGAAGGCGCAAGCGAAGAACTTGTTTCAGACCAAGGAGATAAAAGTGGTGAAACTTTATCAGATGAGCAAGTATCAAGTGATGAAACTTCTTCAGATCAATCATATTCAGACCAAGAAGCATTAAGCGATGAGTCTTCTTCAGATCAAACCTCAGATGAACAAGTATCAAGTGATGAAACTTCTTCCGACCAAGAAGCATCAAGTGATGAGACCTCCTCAGATGAAGAAGGATCAAGTGACGAAGAGAGCTCCGACCAAGAAACATCCAGTGATGAAACATCTTCAGACGAAGAAGAATCAAGCGATGAAGCTTCAACAGATCAAGAAGTCACAAGTGATGAATCATCCGCCAATCAAACATCATCTGATCAAGCAACCACTGAGCAAGTAACAACTCAGCAAACAACTAGTCAACAAGAAGCTACAGATCAAGTCCCATCAACATCATCATCAATTAATGGAACAGAGGGTATATCCCAAGAAGAAGCCGAAAAAAAAGCAGAAATATTTATATCATTCAGACAATTAAGTGGATTTACTCTTTCCGGAACAGTAATAACTTTCAATTTCTTTGCCTTAACATCTCAGGCAATACCAAAAGGAAATATAGTAGTTTTATTAGTTAATTTAATAGGAATTAATGGAATGGACGAAGAAGCCACCTCAGTTCAATGTACTCTTCCAAGTGATGTTTCTTTACCAAGTGGTGCAGAATCAGTTCAAGCAAATTATCAATGTCGTCTCCAATATGTAAACGCCAGTGAAGGATATACTTCTTTAAGACTTAATAGTTCCAATGATATCACTGGTATTCCAACCGAAGATGAAACCCTTCTAAATCCAGTTTTAACTGATCAAGCCATTCAAAACAAAGAAGTTAAAGACTGTTCAAAAGATCCTTCAGTCCCTCCTACATTTAATTTTGCTTCCATAGAACAATCCACATGTTCTACCGATGGTAAATTTACTATAAAAGGAGATTTAAGTGAAGCGAAATCAATCGCGGCTAAATTCAATCTTCCTTTGACTTATCCCGAAGGAACTTCATTAACATGTACTTATGATGAAGGAAGTATTCAATGCTTAGCTGATAAAGAGCTCGAAGGTGCTATGATAATAGAACAAACTATTATAACAAATGGAGCTGAAGAATTATTCATTTTGTCAAATATTACTGCTGATAGTATGAAATGTGGAAATGGTTTACATATCAAAGCCACAGAAAAAACAAACGTTAATATTTCATTTAGACAAGTTAGTCATATAGAAAAAATAAGTAACAGATTTTATTTCTTTTTTGCCGCCTTTGTCAATTCGAATTTACCAGCTTCGTATTCAACACAAATGAACGTTATATTAACAAAAGGAGAGGAAACAGTCGAAAGAACAGCTACATGCACTTTAAATGAAGCAGT
>JAGBLL010000056.1 GCA_017635465.1 Bacilli bacterium | reverse complement strand
TCCTATTGAAGATCTCTTACCATGGTCAGAGAAACTCCCTAAGGAACTATCTATTAAGCAATATTTTATTTAGTTCGAATATTCGATCAAGTTGTTCGAAAATTCGTATCACCGCTAGATATGGCTATCTTTTAGGCATACTGTATGGCTTGCTATTTTGAGCTTTGGTGGTTGAGCTTGAGATTTTTGCAAAGATTTTTGTCTATTTTTTAAACATTGGGGCTGGGCGGTTACATCACCTGTAATAATCTAATTTCAATTATTCTCAATAATTAACTTTAGATACATTACACAACAATTAATCACAACAACAAAACACAAATTAAGATCTACTAACCCTAGATCTTTTTTCATACTTTCTCTCCCCACCCCATATAAAAAAATATTAGACAAATAATACTTACTTCTTATCTACCTATACATAGACAAACTACTCATACTTACCTACTACAACACATACTAATAACTACCTACTATCTCATACTTCCATCTACTCTATCTCACACCTATTTATATATATAATATATAGCTACCACCAAAACTCTCTTCTCATACCTTACTGACCGCCCGCCGAACCAACCGCACACGCAGCTACTTTCAGACCATGTAGCCACACGCCCATAAGCAAGCCAAACAAGCTCCACATCGCACCGAATCGACTAACTCAAGCAAATGCCTAACTCACCGCAAAACGTCTGCCACAACTCGCCTTCCGCAAAGCAGCCACGTCTCGCATAAATTAATGCAAAAAGGCCGCTCGCAAATGCCTCCAACCAGACATAATGAGAATGGCTAAAACTGTACCAACTGCGATAAACGAGCTCGCACCAGGACAATATTATACTTATTGAAAACAAGTCGTCCATAACGGGCGACTTTTTTAATATCAGTTAAGATCCTGTTGATTCGTATCATCTCGCGCATAATGTCCATATAAATGTAGCAAGCGTAAAGAATGCAATCGATGCACCAACATTGATCAAACTTAATAAGTATGGGTTATAAGTTTCATAAAGCAATGTATCAACTGGTAAGGAAATAAATAATCCAAATATTCAATGTGTTTGACATTATGTCATCTATAACGAATGGTTTTTGCTATAATGAATTGGGAGTAAATCTATGTTTAACAAAAAATCACAACAAAGAAATAGATGTCAATTATATGCTGGGCAAGGGAAGAAAGGCTATGATTGGTGGTGGCATTCTTTTACAGCGTATAACGCAAAAACAGGTGAACCACGCCCATTCTTTTTAGAATTCTTTTTAATCAATCCAAAAAGAGGTGGAAAAGAACCAGTATTTGGTCAATTAAAAGAAAATCAAGAAGCCGGTATCAGACCATCATACCTTATGGTCAAAATCGGCTACTGGGGAAAAGGCGCTAAGCAACTCCATCGTTTCTTTGGCTGGAAAAAGATAAAAGTTAATTATAAAGCACCATTTTCAATAAGCGCGGATGATTGTTATTTAGATGAGTATCAAAGTAGAGGAAAGGTCTCCATTTCTAAAGAAGAATCGGAGAAACATCCTGAATATATGTGCGATTATGGTTCCATTTCATGGGATTTAAAAATAGAAAAAGATATCGCTTTTAATGTTGGTTATGGAGCGGGGTGGTTGTTTAGACATCTTCAACTTTTTGAAATGTTTTGGCACGCTGAAGGAATGAAATCTAGATTCTCAGGTACAATAATCGCGGACGGTGAAGAATACATTGTTAGAAAAGAAGATAGCTATGGCTATTCCGATAAGAACTGGGGCAAAGATTTTACATCTCCTTGGGTTTGGTTGTCTAGCAACAATATGGTAAGTAATATCACTAATAAAAAACTAGAAAACAGTGTCTTTGATATCGGTGGTGGCCGTCCTAAAGTTGGATTTATTGCCTTAAAAGGCAAATTACTAAGTGCTTTCTACTATGAAGGCAAATGCTATGAATTTAATTTCTCTAAATTCTGGACAAATACTAGAACAAAATTTGATTGTTATGAAACAGATACACACATAGTGTGGCATGTCGAACAGAAGACTTGGAATAATAAAATGATTACTGATATAACTTGTTTAAAAGAGGATATGCTTCTTGTTAATTATGAAGCCCCAAACGGAAAGAAATTACATAACCGTTTATTTAATGGTGGTAATGGTGTGGGGCGTATTCAACTATATCATAAAGGCAAACTTATCGATGATATTAATGTCTATAATGTTGGTTGCGAATATGGGGAATATGGACTACCGACCATCTCTTATAAAAAACGATAAGCAAAATATATTTAGGCTGAATTAAGTCGTCCACGAAGGGCGACTTTTTTGCTTGTGGCACATTTGTGACATTCATAATGATATTATCAAATTAGCAAGGGAGAATTTTGAATATGAAAGAAGAATTATTGAAAGGCTTAACTAAAGAACAAATAGCTAAAGCGCAAGCATGTAGGAATACACAAGAACTTTTGGCGTTAGCAAAGCAAGAAGGTATTGAATTAACCGATGAGCAGCTTGCCGCTATTTCTGGTGGATGTAATGCAACAGTTACAGTTCAAGAATGCCCTTACTGTGGTTGTACTTGGGTTGCATTTGTATCTAAGAAACGATATAAGTGTTTAGCTTGTAATAGAAAATTTGATAGAAATTAATTTTAAAAAAGTAATACAGAAAAGTTGGTAGTCCGCTATCAACTTTTTTGTTTTTTGACGTTTAAATGATAAATCAGTAAAAAAGAAGGCACTATTATGTTTATCCGTTTTAAATCTAGTAAATGGGAAAAGAAAGTTATCATCAAGAATAATAATCTAATAAGAGAATAATCAATCTTTATATGTGGCACTTCTGTGGCAGTGTCTATGTTAATGTGAAAATAGCAAGGGAGAATTTTAATAATGAAAGAAGAAAATGATGGCTTCATTTCACTTCTTTTTCTAAAGCGTATAAATATACGTTTTTATATTACTATCAGACAATAAGGTTATGAAAAAGAGAATCGCTAGAATTGCTATTTTATCCACTCTTGTCATCGTTGGCATATTAGGCATTGTTTTTACCACTTTGTCAAATAGTTTTATGGGTGGCTTATCAGTGTTTTTATTCTTTACTGTGCAAAGCAATATATTCATTATCATTATGGCGGTAATTACCATTGTTAACGAAATATATAAATTGGTTAAGAATCAATCATTCATGAACCAGATACTTCATTATTTTAAATTCGTGGCCACAATCGCAATTACTATCACGTTCTTAGTATTTTTCACAATGTTAGCCCCTTTAATGGGTGTGGATTATCTATTATCGTTCAACAATTTCTCATTACATGCGATAGTGCCGATTCTTGCTATCATTGATTTCTTTTTATTCGACACGGGTATCAATATTACTTATCCAAGATCATTAACTGGCGCGGCTATGCCTTTATATTATGTGATGTTCGTTTACATCGGTGTGCCACTTAACTTCCAATATGGTCCTAATCTTAAATTCCCATATTTCTTTTTAGATTATGAAAAAAATGGTTTCTTTTTTGAAAAAGGATTTGGCATTATCTTATGGATTATAGTTTTATTAATTGCCATCTGTGCTTTATGTTTCCTTTTCTGCTTATTCATGAATCTAAGACAAAAAAGAACACATAAATATTAATAATAATGTTTATAATAATAAAAAAGGGGAGCAATAAAATGAAGAAAGGTCACATTATCGCTACCGCATTATTAGCGGGTAGCTTATTAATCAGTGGTTGTACACCAAAAGAAAAATCAATAGATGCCAGTAGTGCGAATATTACTGAATCATCAGAAAAACAAGAACTACCATCATATTTAACATTCCTAAAAGAAAATCAAATCAGATTTGACATTATGAATGATGATTTGGGTCTTACATTTAAGTATCAAGATAAAGATCTTACTAGTGGTACATTATTAAATATTGTCGAAGGCGAATTAACTTCAAGTGGTGAAGCCACGAAAGAAAAACTCAACTTCATCATGGTTTGCCAAAAGAAACCATCTGGCGATTCTATTGGTGAAACAAATCTTCACGTCGCTAAAGGCTTAAGAGCTAGTGCTTTGGAAAGCTATCTAGAGAAATTTGGTAGAAACTATATTAATCCATATGTTGGTGGTAAAGTTTATATCGCTATTTCTGATGGTACAGATAATCCTAAATGGACAACTGGATTAAGTGAAAAAATGGATGAAGCCATTAGATTTGAAATTAATAGAACAATTACAATCTAATTTAAATTAAAAGCCACCTGATTAATTGAGGTGGCTATTTTGTTATTTAATGATTCTTTCCGCTACAAGAGTGGAGATACTACTGAATACAGCATTTATCGCTGCATTAGTCTTTTCTAATAAAGACATATTTTCTTCGATATCAGCGTAGCCAGGATTAATCATATATTTAACGATTGGGAATAATATTTCTCTTTGTGCTTTTAAGATATCCTCTTCAATCTTGATATCATCTTTTTTGAAGGTGATAGTTTTTCTGTTTTTGATATCATATTTATCCCATTTGATATCTGGTAGAGACGGATTACCGGTTTTGGCAAATTCCACCCACATATTAGATACCGTCCTCGCTAATTCTTCATCAGCTTTTTCACCAGTATAGATAGTTTCATCGATATTATAGAAGACATAGGCTAATTCAACTGCGTGGCAGGCTTTATATAATGGAATCTTAGATTCTTCTTTCCAATAATACATATAAACATTGCCGTTATTTTCCGAATGACCTTCCGCTTGTAAAATAGCCGGCAAACGGAACATGATTTCATTATAGAATTCAGTAATACGCGCAATCTTATTACCTTTCGCTATGCGCATAAAGTCTTTAATGAATTTTTTATCTTCTTTTTTAACTTTAGATATGTCCTCTTTATATTTGACAGGCATACCCGCGCTATAGTTAAATAAGCCACCTAATTCACCAATCCAATAATATAATTCATTAGCGTTGGTTCCTAAGATCATATCGATATCTTTTGTTTTCCCCTTTAAATATGGCTCATATGGGTCAATAGGAATTAATTTACCATCTCTCATAGGGAAATTATTAGCCTCGTTTAAACCTTCGTTTATTTTGGCTAATTCTTCAGTGGTTAATTTCATTAATTCGTTCATTGAATCTTTGCCACTGGCTTTAATAAGTTTATCGGTAAAAGCTTTGCATTCATCTTTGGCGTAAGTTAACGCTAAAGAGCCGCTTTCAGCGATGACACGATGAAATAATCCTCTAGCCTCGTCGATTAAAGGCAAGATGGATACAGATCCACCTCCTGCGGATTCACCAAATATTGTGACATTATTAATATCGCCACCAAAAGCTTCACCGTTTTTTTGAATCCAACGTAATGCCTCTATTTGGTCATAGATACCTAAATTAGGAGCGTCTTCAAATTGTTCTCCACCTTTTAGATAACTTAAATCAACAAAGCCAAATAAACCAACACGATAAGCAATGGTAATCAAGATGACTTCTGGATGAAGTTTAATAAAGTTGAGACCATCATAAAGAGGATCAACTGTACCGCCCCAACCATAAGCACCGCCATGGATAAAGACCATGATGGGCTTATTCGTGTCTTTACAAGCATCATTTACCCAAACATTTAAATAAAGACAATCTTCACTTTGTGGGTAATATGACGAACGTTCAGAATCAATGACGGTTTGAATAGGAGACTTACCGTTATAATAAGCCTCGTAAATGTTATCACCATCTGGAACAGGAACAGGCTTCTTCCATCTTCTTTCCCCAATTGGAGGCAAAGCGAAAGGAATGCCTTTAAAAATACGTACCATGTCCATTACTTTAGGAACAAAGACACCGTTATTGCATCCAACAGAATGCTCTTCGTCTGGGTTGTAATTTAATTTTCTATTTTCACCAAATAAGGCATTAATCCTTTCCTTTTCTAATGCTGTTTTATTATTTTTACTCACTATTTTTTCCTTTTGAAAATGCTAATAATCTTGCTGAAGAAGTTACTCTTATCGGATAATTTCTTCTTAAGATCAGCGACAGTAACGTCTTTTTGTGAATTATGTGTCACTAATGCTTGCGCGGTCATGACGAATAAGTCACGGAATTTTTCCATGCTTTCTTGATTGTATCTACTAGCAGCGTAGTCAATCATTAAGACCAAGCCTTCTTTACCATCTAAGATTTCCATATCTAAGATTGTTTGAGAAGCCGCTTGATTTTGACGAATATCAATTGTTTCAATATTCATACCATCAGCCCCGTTCATATCACGGATATCTTGTTGATAAAGCAAATAGGCAGATTCAGTACCAACGTGGTTGTTTTTATCAACATAAGCATAACAGCTATGTTCGATACCACCTTGGACTTGGTTATGGATATCGGCAAAGATATCACGAATTGTGTCTTTATCATGTAAACGGACACCAACTGGTAAATCACGGAATAATAAACCAACAGTGGACATCATTTGCATATCTTCACGGCCGTTATAGATCCAAGAAATCTTAATATCATTCTTTTTGTTATAAATCGCAATCGCTAATACTGCAACTGCAATAAAGAATTCATTACGGCTAACACGATATTGTCTTTCCATCGCCGCCATTTGGGCTTGTTCAATGCCTAATGGTACGAATAATTCACCTAATTCGTTTTCACGAGATTGATGGTTGATGGTTGGATAACTGGACCATTCAACACCATCATATAAATCTTCGAAATATTTCTTAGATTCTTCATAGAAGGCGGTTTTTTCTGCTTCTTCTCTTTTTGCTAACATCAAATAATAGAAGTCTGGATCTGGCATCATACCCATATAGGCTTTACCAATATTACCCATGAAGACTTTTAATGATGTACCATCAAAGACAGTGTGGTGGACATCAAAGAAGACATAACCAGCTTTTTCTGTTTCAAAAACACGGCAGCGGTATAATCTGCCTTCGATAATCTTAAATGGCATGACTAAATTATCTTTTAATAATTCAAATTCAAATTCGCTAAGTTTCTCAACTTTAATATCTTCAATGATATCTGGAGTGTAGCGTTGAACGATGTCACCATCTTCATTGAAATGGAAAGTTGTTAATAAGGCTGGATGATTCTTAATAACAGTCTTCATCGTTGCCGCGAGTTTTTCCATATCAAACATTTCCTTATCCACTTTTAACATAGAGAATAAGTTATACATTGTGGATTTAGGAGTATAGAGTTGATAGTCAACCATGTATAGTTGTTCAACGGTTAATGGATGATCAACTTTCATGCTAGCGGCGTTCTTCATTTCTGGAGATTCCCCATCATCACTAGCTTGTTTTTCTTCATATAATTTCGCAATCTTTTCAGGAGTACGACCACGGAAGATTTCACTTGCGGTCAATCCTGGAAGTTCAGCGTTAACAATCACTTGAATAGAACCAAGTGAGTCACCACCTAATTCATAGAAGTCATCGTGGATACCAATTTTATCCGCTTTTAAGACGACTTCCATTGCGTGACAAATCTTTTCTTCAATCTCATTAGTAGGAGCAGCGTATTCTGTTTTGAAATCACTAGCATCTGGCTTTGGTAATGCTTTTCTATCAAATTTACCATTCGCCTTTAATGGGACAGAATCAATTTTCATAAAGAAGGCAGGAATCATGTAGTATGGAAGTCTCTTCATTAATTCTTGTCTAATTTCATTTGGATCGAATGAGATATCTTCTAAATAATAAGCGCATAAATAGCTCTTACCATTTTCTTCAAAGCCTCTCGCAGCGGCCCATTTAACTTTTAAAGCAGCCTTAACTGCGGCTTCAATTTCCGCTGGTTCAATACGGTTACCATTAATCTTAATCATGTCGCCTGAACGGCCTAATAAGACATAGTTACCTTTTTCATCTTTTCTCGCTAAGTCGCCGGAGTGGTAGAAACCATTAGTGAAGGCTTTCTTACTTTCTTCTGGAAGATTGATATAGCCTCTAACATATGGGTTTTCAAAGCATAATTCACCAATTTCGCCTTCTTTAGCTTCGTTACCATCTTCATCAAATAATTTGATTTGGGTAGGAACCTCTGGCTTACCAATTGGGCAAACTTCATAAGACTTATCGATTAAGAAAACACCAACAGCGAAACCACTTTCACTACAGGCGTAAATATTAATTAATTCAAGGTTTTTATTGTAGACGTTATTAGCAGGTTCACTACCAACAAAGAGCATTCTAAGGAATGGACCAGTGGTGTTACCTAACATTCTGACATATGAAGGTGTTAAGAATGTAATAGAAATTCTCTTTTCAAAGAAGAACATCTTTAACGCCATTGGGTTCTTAATAGTGGCGTAACCAACAACGAATGTCTTACCGTTATGAACGCTTAATGCTTTCAAAATAACGATAACAGACGCCACGAAATTAAGCGGGGCTAATAAAGCTAAACGGTCTTTACCATTGAAAGGAGTTTCACCGTTAACTTTAATAGATTCAATTGCTCTTTCTAAATTACCATATTCGTGTAAAACACCTTTTGGATTACCAGTAGTGCCAGAAGTGTAGATGGCATAAGCAGCATCGTGCAAATCAACTTTTACATAGCCTTGAATAGGGTCAATCTTCATGATTTCTTCCCATTTGGAGGCGTTGATTTCAATCTTACAGCCACAGTCTTGGCGGATATAAGCAATACGTTCTGGGGCATATGTGTCTTCTACTAGTGCCCAGGCAGCGCCAGCTTTCCAAACACCAATCATGGTAATAATTGGCATGACACCACGTGGAAGATTAATTAAGACAAAGTCTTCTTTACCAATATTATTTTGTTTTAAGTACGCGTAAATACGACCTGATAAGTCGTCTAACTGCGCATAAGTAATGCCTTTATTGTGTGCTTCATCAAATAAAATGGCATTATTTGGCGTTTCCGCAGTAAAAGCTGCGAGTTGTTCAATGATGTACATGAGTGACCTCCTACTTTTCAATAGTGAGGATGTTATCAAAGCCAGTCATTGTGAAAATGTCCATGACGTTTTGATTAACGCCACGAATGACCATTGTGCCACCCCTGTTAACAAGCTCTTTAAATGTCGCTAATAAGACACGTAAGCCCGCACTTGAAACGTAATCGATCTTTTTAAAATCAAGAATTAATGAATTAATGCCTTTAATTGATTGGCTTAAAATTGTGTTTAATTCGTTAGAAGTAGTGCTATCAATACTTCCCTCGAGTTCAATTAAAAGTTCTGAACCCGTCTGCTTTTTTGTAGCGTTCATAATAAAACTCCCTTTTTGTCAAAACGTTACTAAACGTTATTTAATTGTTCTTATTATAACCGAGTGTGCGCACAAAAGTGCCACATTTTTTTATTTTGTGAAAAAATATTTCTTGTTCCACTCTAATTAAAGCAAATGGGCTGTATAAGTGGTAGTTTTGTTTTTAATTATTTGTGATATCATACACTCATCAGAACGGCTTATGATTATCAGCGAACAAGAAAAGAAAGAACTTGAAGATATTTATCAATCATTCCTTCACGATGAAAGAATTTTGAAAATGAAAAGCATTTCCATGCATCGTGGTTCCAATTGCTATATTCATTCTTTTAAAGTTGCTAAACTTGCAATCAAAAGAGCGTTACGTCATAAAAAAGGCAATTTGCAAGTCATCCTAGTGGGTGCTATTCTTCATGACTATTATCTATATGATTGGAGAACTGACAAATCCAAGATGAGACACCATATGAGTAGCCATCCTTATGCCGCTGCGGAAAACGCTGAAAGAGATTTTGACGTTCATGAACCAGTTAAAAAAGTTATCCAGTCTCATATGTGGCCAGTGAATATCTCTGATTTTCCAAAAACAAAAGAAGCTCGTATTATTTCTAACGCTGACAAAGCTATTTATATTAAGGAAATAAGCTGTTCAAAAGCTTATAAGAAGAAAAGAGAACAAAAATATTACAAGCAAATCGAAAAATTATTCGACGAATAATCCAAATATTAGATTGCCAGATAGAAGTGTGCTAAAATTCATCTGGTAATTTTAATTAAAAGGAATTTATTTTATGGAAAAAGTTACAACAATTATTGATGAAAACGCCAATAAAGAATTATTAAAACCCACTAGAATTCTTACATGGATTCTTGCACTTTTAGGTGGCTTCTGTGTTGGCTTCTATTTTATGTTTTCAATCATGACTCAAAAGTGGTTAGAACCAGTTAACATCATTCTTTGTGTTGTGGGTGTTGTTTTTATTGTTTTTGGTTTCTTTTTCGATTATCGCGTCACTAAAACAATCAAATTAGCCAAAGCCAATCCAATCACCACAGTGACTCAATTCAATGAAGATCATCTCGTCATGGAATCATATAAAAACAACGAAAAAATCGCGGAAAGCAAAGTGGACTATAAATCATTCAAACGCTATACCGTCAGGGCTAATTTTGTGTTTATGACTTATCAAAACAATACAACATTTGCCTTTACAAAGAGCGATGAACTCGTGGAATTCTTAAGCAAAACTGGCATCAAGAAAATGTAATTTAGTTTCAATATTAATAATTGAAAATCCTCGTGATTAGTGACAAACTATAAGCGAGGTTTTTATTTATGAAAAATGTATTAGCGAAATTGGTTTTGGTTTCTTTTGCACTTTTAAGTAGTGCTTGTTCAAAGCCACAAGAAAGTGCAGAACCAAGTAGCGCAGAATCACAAGTTAGTAGCGTAGCTCCAGTTAGTAGTGTGACTCCTACAAGTTCTCAAACTCCTTCTTCCGCTCCTGCGGTTGTTGAAAATCAATTATCCAATTCTCAAGGTTTAGTTGTTAAGTTCAATAAGACTGGCGCTAAGATTGACAGCATCAATTTTGGTAGTAAGAAAATTGCAGAGAATGGCTTTACTGTTGGTAGATGTGCTAACCGTATTGCGAATGGCAAATTCACATTAGGTGGCACTGAATGTAACGTTACTAAAAATGATGGTAACCATTCATTACACGGTGGAGGTAGACAATGGTCTGGTACTTTCGCTAATTCAAACTGGACAAAAGTTAGTCAAGATGCCTCATCTATTAAATTTAGTTTCCATTCCGCTGATAAAGCTGATGGTTATCCAGGCAATATGGATATGACAGTTACATATTCATTAAACGATAAAGGTGATTTATCTATTGAATATAGTGCAACTTCTGATAAAGACACATTATGCAATCCAACTAACCACTTATATATGTCATTAAATGGTAGTACAAGTTATAGTGGTATCAAACTTTGGATTGATGCAGATAATTACACTCCATTATCAAATAAACTCCCAACTGGTGATATTTCTCCAGTCGCAGGAACACAATTTGATTACAGCAGTGAAAAAGCATTTGATAGTTCAAAGAACTATGATGACAATTATGTTTTAAAAGCTAATCCGTCTAATGAATGCCGTAAAGTTGCGACAATGACTGGTTCTGTCGCTAAAGTCGATGCTTATACCGATAGAGCAGGCCTTCAATTATATAAAGAAAACAATGGCAAGATTTGTTTAGAAACACAACAATTTCCAGACGCTATTAATCATCCAAACTTTTTAGAATATGGAACAACTATTCTTAAAGCCGGTGAAACGTTTAAATCTAAAACAATCTATCATTTTGAATTAGGTGAGAAATAAATATGAAAAAGATCGCATTATTAATTCTTTCCGCGATGGCGGTATTAACAACAGGCTGTAATAACGGCCATAAGCACAATTATATTTTAGTAGCCGAAGGTGGTTGGCATACTTGTATTGCGGGTCAAGACTTCAATACATCTGGCTTGAAAGTCACTTTAAAATGCACTGATTGTGAAGAAGAAAAAGAAGTGGAATATGAATTAGAAAACAATACCGCTTTAACTGAAGATCAAACAAGTATCACAATTAAGTATCAAGATTATGTTTTAGAATACCCAATTACGGTGAAAACTAAGTACCATATCGCCTGTGTTGGTGATTCTTTAACCGCTGGACACAACTGGCCAAACGAATCATATCCAACATATTTAGGTAAGCTTGTTGATGAACGTTATGAAGTCGGTAATTATGGTGTTAACGGTATCTCTATCACCGGTTATGGTGGTTCATGGGACAACCCAAATCAACGTTATATTAAACAAAACGTTTATAAAAACTGTGTGAAATTCGCTCCTGATATTTTTGCTTTTATGTTAGGCACTAATGACGCGACTAACTGGGCGAAAGCGGAAGCATCATTCGTTAGTGAATACCATATCTTATTAGATTCATTAATCGAACAATTCCCAAATGCTAAAATTATTATGATGGTTTCCCCACCAACAAAAGATGGTAACCAATTTGGTATTCCTAATAAGGAAATCAAAGAACAAATTAATCCTGTACAAAGAGAACTCGCCGCTGAATATGGCTTTGAAGTTTTAGATTTACGTAACGAATTTGAAGAAACAGAAAATTACGAATCTAAGTATTTAAGACCAAATAACGATGGTGTCCATTTCACTAAAGTGGCCGCTCAATATGTCGCTGAAAGAGTTTGGGATATCGCTGAGGATTTACGTTTCTAGAAAAATTTTTATAAAAAATATTTTTTTCCTAGAAAGTGTTCTATAATAACAACACATCCTGCTTCTTTTAGCGAAAACATAGTGAATAATAGGTTAATAAATACAATTGTGTTTCACTTTTTGTATTTATTATTTTAATAACATTATTTATAATAATTTCACTATGGGAAAAACGATTAAAATTATCAAGACTATCACTTTTATCATCATCGCTCTCCAAGTAGCTTTGGCGGCAGTATTTTCCGTTTTGTATTTCAATAATTTCTTTGATTTTCAAAGCATTACAAAACCAGAATATATCGCTATCGCCATGATTATTGTCATTGCCGTTAACTGTTTATTTGTTTGGATTATTATCCTTATCTTATCGTCGTTAAGACAAAAGACAGATTTAAAAGCGGCGGAAATTATTGGTAGTGACGTTCAAGAAGCTTATAACTTCGCTCAAATCGGTTTAGCGATTACTGATGAAGAAAACGTTGTCCTTTGGACAAATGACTTATTTAAATCACGTCATATCGAAATCATGGATATGGATATTATTGCTTGGCAACCCGATTTAGCGGCTTTAAGAGACACCGCAAATGGTGATCAAACAGCGAAGATTGTTGTTAACTCAAGAACATATTCTGTTAAATTGCTTTCTGAAGCAGGTTTATGGATCTTTAAAGATATTACTGATTATGAGTCTGTCTATAACTATTCTAAAGATCAAGCACCTGTTGTCGGTATTTTAGCGATTGATAACTATGATGATGTTGTACGTGGCGACGATGACTTTAACGACGTTGTGACTAAAGTTAAAACTGATATCTTTGGCTACGCTAAAGATTATGGCATCCTCTTAAGAAGACTCAAAGATGATAGCTATTCAATGCTATGTAACTATGCCTCATTCAGCAAAATGCTTGAAGATAAATTCTCCATTATTGATAAGGTGCGTGGTGAATCCACTCGTGGTGAAATTCCACTTACCTTATCCATTGGTTTAGCCCATGACTTCCCAGATGTTAATAAGTTAAATGATTTGGCTAATGATGCCTTAGATATCGCTATGTCACGTGGTGGTGACCAAGTTGTTGTTTCTGCTTATGGTCAAGAAATGAAATTCTATGGTGGTAAATCTGAAGCTCAAGAAAAACGTAATAGAGTTAAGACTCGTGTTTTAGCGGACTCTCTTATCTCTTTAATCAATGCTTCTGACCGTGTCCTTATCATGGGTCACGCGATGATGGATATGGATGCTTTCGGTGCCTGTTTAGGTATGAAAGCCATCTGTAATCGTTTAAAGAAACACGCTCGTATCGTTGTGGATTTAAAGAACACTGAATTCAAAACAAGATCAGCGATGACTTCTTCATTTGGTAAAGAAGAATTAGAAAAACTCATTATCAACTCTAAAGAAGCCGAAGATCAAATCAATGGTAATACATTGTTAATCGTCGTTGATGTTCATATTCCTAACATGGTTATGGCACCTAGACTTATCGATAAAGCCGCGAAGATTGTCGTTATCGACCATCATAGACGTGCCGAGGAATATATCGATTCTCCAGTCTTTAACCATATTGACCCAGCAGCGTCATCTACTTGTGAACTTATTTCTGAATTTATTAGATTTTCATCTATTAACCCAAAAATCGATTTACCAAGTACATACGCTACAATCATGTTATCTGGTATCTTCTTAGATTCTTCTTATTTCAAATCTAGAAATACCGGTATTAGAACATTTGAAGCGGCCACAATTCTTAAAGAATATGGCGCGGATAACTCTTTAGCGGATGATTTCCTTAAAGACGATTATGAAGAACATAAAGAAGTAACTGATATTGTTACTAACTTAGAGACCCCATTCTATGGTGTAGTCATTGCTATTGCTAACCAAGAGCGTCTATATGACCATGCGACAATCGCCAAAGCCGCAAACCTCTGCTTATCATTCAAAGGTGTTCACGCAGCGTTTGTTATTGGTAAAGTTAGTAACCGTGAAATTAGAATATCAGCGAGAAGTGATGGTACAGTCAATGTCTCATTACTCACTGAAAAACTCGGTGGTGGTGGTCACTTCACCAGTGCCGCTGCAACATTCGCTACAAGCGATGTAAAAGAAGTTAAAAATGCATTAATATCCGTTTTAGAAACATCATTAACTGAAGCCTCAAATAAAGGCTTGATGAAGAATGGTGAGGAGGAATAACGTTATGAAAGTCATCTTATTACAAAATGTTAAAAATGTTGGCAAGAAAGACCAAACTGTCGAAGTCAGCGATGGCTACGCAGTTAATTTCCTTTTCCCTCGTCGTTTAGCGGTGCAAGTCACTAAGAAGAGTGTTGAAGTTTTAGAAAACCAACAAGAAGAAGCGCGTGAAAACGAAGCTAAAGCCAAAGCGGAAGCAGAAGAACTCGCCAAAAGACTTGAAGGTATTACTCTCGAATTTAAAATGAAAACAGGCAAAGAAGGCAAACTCTTCGGCGCTATTTCATTAAAACAAGTGACTGAAGAATTAGAAAAGCAATACAAGATTAGTGTCGATAAAAGAAAATTCGTGGATAAAGGACCATTAGATGTTCTCGGTTATTGGGATCTTAGAGTGGAACTCCACAAAGGCGTTATCGGCAAAGTTAAGGTTCATATAGGGGAGGAAAAATGATATGGCTACTGCTAAAAAGGCAGGCGAGCTCCCTTATAACGAACAAGCGGAGCAAGCTGTTTTAGGTTCTGCGTTACTATCTAAAGAATGCTTATATACAGTGTTTTCAAGATTAAATGAAGAAGACTTCTTCTTGGGAAAACACCAACTACTTTATCGTGCGATTAGAAACTTATTTGATAAAGAAACACCAGTTGATGTTTTAACTGTTACTGAAGAATTAATGAACATGAAAGTGCTTGAAAACATCGGTGGTGTGGAATACTTACAACAATGCACTGATGCAATGGTTGCGCTTTCCACAATTGATTACTACGTTAATATCGTTAATGACCAAGCAGTCTTAAGAAGACTTATTCAAACATGTCGCGATATTGATGCTTCATATTTGAATGAAGAAATTACTGATATCAATGATTTTATTTCTAATAGTGAATCTTCATTAAAAGAAGCAACCGAAAAAAGAAGAGTCACGGAATTTAAAAAAGCTAAAGAAGTCGCTGAAGAAGTGAAGATGACAATTGAAACACCACAAGAAGTGAAAACTGATGGTGTTAGTGGTCTTACCACTGGTTTTGATAAATTAAATAGTATCACTCAAGGTTTCCATCCTGGTGACATGATTATCGTTGCCGCTCGTCCTTCTGTTGGTAAAACCGCTTTAGCGCTTAACTTCGCTTATAGAGCGGCTAATCGTACAAATAAACCTGTTGCTATTTTCTCACTAGAAATGCCTGCGGAAGCACTTATTAAGCGTCTTATCGGTGTTGAATCTTCTGTTTCGTTAACAAAGATTACAACTGGCAACCTCGTTGGTGTGGACCGCGCTAAAGTGAGTAACGCTATTTATAAAATTGGTAACTTACCAATCTATATTGATGATTCCCCTAATGGTAAATTAATGGACATCATCGCTAAAAGTAGAAAGCTTCAAGCGGAACAGCCTGACTTAGGCATGATTATTATTGACTATTTAGGTTTAGTCACTACTGGTTCAACTTCTAAAGGTGCGGATTCCCGTCAAGAAGAAGTTCGCAAAACTTCTTTAGCGTTAAAAGCGTTAGCCAGAGAATTACAAGTGCCAATCATCGTCGTTTCACAGTTATCTCGTGATGTTGAAAAACGTGGTGAAAATAAACGTCCAATTCTTTCTGACTTAAGAGATTCTGGTTCTATCGAACAAGACGCTGACGTCGTCATGCTTCTTTATCGTGAAGACTATTATAAAAATAGCAAAGCGCCGAATAACAACGCTGGTAATAAGAAATTAAATAATCTCTCTGGTTCTGAACGCTTTGAAATGGTCAAAGATCAAAGAGAAAAATTAACTGGTGAACCAATGGGCGGTGACGTTTCTTATGTTGAAGTTAACGTCGCTAAAAATAGAAATGGTCAAACTGGCAATGCTTACTTATTCTTCTATAAGAGCTTTGGTCGATTTGACGAACCAAGTGATGAATGGCTCAAGCAAATGCGCGAGATTAGTGAAAACGCAGCGAACTAATGTATTACCATATTATTGCTTCTGGCTCTAAAGGTAACGCCACAATTGTTGTTTCAAATAAAACTGTCCTATTAATTGATATGGGCATTACTTTAAAGCGCTTAGAAGAAGGTTTAGGGGAAATTAATTTATCACTTAAAGACATTAATGGTGCTTTATTTACCCATAACCATACCGATCATATTTCTGGTATTAAGTTTATCTCACCAAAGATTATGTATGCTTTAGAAGGAACATTACCTTCTTCTTTATCTAATGTTATTAATTTATATGAACCATTTATTATTGGTGATTTTACTATAACCGCTTTTAAGACAAGCCATGATGCGACTAATCCATGTGGATATTTGATTAAAGATGCTGATGAGACATTAATGTATATGACTGATACAGGAATGTTCATTGAAGATAATTTACCTTTAGTTAAAAATCCAACATATCTCATTATCGAATCAAATCATGATATCAAAATGCTTTTAGCGACAAAGCGTACTTTTGAATTAAAAAATAGAATATTATCTGAATATGGTCATCTTTGTAACGAAGATAGTGCGATTGCCGCAATATCAATTATCGGTGATAAAACTAAAGAAATTACATTAGCCCATTTATCAGAAGAAGCCAATACTCCAGAAACTGCATTAGAGGCATATGAAAAGATATTTGCCCATTTCCATATTAATAAGGATAAATATTTAATCAGGTGCGCGAACCAGTGGGTATCTTTATCAGGAGGCAACATTCCTCATGAAGATTAAGATTTATGCCATTGGTCATTTAAAAGAAAGCTATCTAAAACAAGGTATTAACGAATATCTAGAAAGACTAAAACCATACACGCAAGTCGAAATAGTGGAATTAGATGATGAACCAGTTAATAACAATCCAAGTCAAAAAGACATTGAATTAGTAAAAAATAAAGAAGGCCAAAAAGTATTAAAACATTTAAAGAATAATGAATATCTTATCGGTCTAGATTTAGTTAAAAAACAACTAACTAGTGAAGAATTTGCTAAATATATAGAAGATAAATTTGTTTTAGGGGGTTCCAATATCTCTTTTGTTATCGGTGGCTCATATGGTTTAAGCGATGAATTAAAGAATAGATGTAATGATAGATTAGCTTTATCTAATATGACTTTCCTTCATCAAATGACTAGATTAATATTATTAGAGCAAATTTATCGCGCTTTTAAGATTAATAGAAACGAGGTTTATCACAAATGAAAGAATATGAAGAATTCAAACATCTAAGAAAAGAAATAGATAATAACAATCCATTCTGCGCTCTTTATTATCTTGAAAGTGGTGAATCTTTTTATATTGAACCAGTATTCTATACACAGTTAATGGGCTTTAAAGATCATTACGCTGATAAATATCATCTCATCATTGAAAAGATGCTAGAGCTCGTAAAGAAGAATAAAAAAATTGTCTTCACCGGTAATTTTGAAAATCCATTAACCGATGTCGACAATTATATTTATCTAGAAGTGACTGACGTGACTGACGCTCTTCAAATATATGCTGAGGACAAATCACGCGGTAGTGACTACGGAGATTAATTATTGCTGAACAGGTCTTAATTCCTTCATTGAGACCCACATCACTCTTAAACCTAATGTTAAGATGAAGATAAGCGGGGCTTGTTGAGTCATAAAGAAGCCAACAATTAAAGTAATGATAGCAGGGGATAATCCAAGTCTCGCTGCTATTTTCATTGTGAGCCATGGTGTGTAGTAATTGTTTGGATTGTTCTTACCACGAGTTAAGATCCACATTAAGAAGCCCATGACAATTGATAAACCCGTGAAGATACCAAGATAGATGCCAGAAGTACCCCAGGTGTTACCAATCTTAAGAGTTTCATAAGATTTATTTAAAATAGTTTTGAAGTTAGCAAGAACACCGTTAGTGTAAGTGGAATCCGCTAAATTAGCGGCAACTTCTTTGCCGTCCTTATCTTTAACAGTTAATAAATAAGCTAAACCAGCATCAGTGGCTTTAGTTGTTTTGAAGTCACCTAAATAAGAACTGACGAGTGGCTTTGTACTATTAGCACTATAGATTACAACATAAATACCATCACGATATAAAATCATATAGCTTGGTGTATATGTACCTGTCTTTTCTTCAGATTCAGTAGTGGAATTTAATGTATATTTTTTAGCACTGATAGCGGTGTTAACGGCTTTCTTATCAGCGTTCTTTGGAGCGTCGGCAATATAAACCATGAAGTCATATTGATGAGTAATGCTGTTTTCATATGTAGCGAACGCTCTATCACTACCATAAGAAGTGTATTCCACAGTTTTGTTATCTTCTTTAATGGTTAAGTAGTGCTCTTCATTAATTGAAAATTCAACTTTGTTATTCTTTAATTCAGTGGCTAATGCTGGAATATATTTTTCTAAGCCATAGGAATAAGTGTTGATAAATGATGAACCTTTTATATTAATCTGTGAAATGAAAATAGGAAGAACAGGTAAAAGTAAAGAGAAGACAAAGAAGAGTATTGTTAACCATAATGGTCCATTCTTTGCGCCTCTAATTGCCGCAGCGTTATTGATTAACGAGCCAAACCCGTCTCTTATTGTTTCTTTTGTTCTTTCTTTCATTTTGCTAACCTCGCAGTCAAATTATTTTACAAATAATGTTTTAAACTGTAAACACATTTATTACTTTTAACAAAAAGAATGCCTGCCTTTTATTATTATTTGTAAAAAAATAATAGACAAATAATCATGCACTTCAAAATCGCAAATAATAATATTATTATTTATATATTTATAACTCATATTGAAATACACTCAATAGTAGCAAGAAAGTCAATTTTTTTCTTGCATTGATATGTCAATATCATATCGAAGAGGTATACATATGAAAGAATTTTTTCCAAATATTCCGGAAATTAAGTTCGAAGGCAAAGACAGCAAGAATCCTTTTGCTTTCCATTACTACAATCCGGATCAAATGATTTTAGGTAAGCCAATGAAAGAACACCTTCCATTCGCTATGGCTTGGTGGCACAATCTTGGCGCTACTGGTGTTGATATGTTCGGTGCTGGCATAGCCGATAAGAGCTTCGGTGCCAAAGTTGGAACAATGGAACACGCTAAAGCAAAAGTTGACGCTGGTTTCGAATTCATGAAGAAACTCGGTATCAGATATTTCTGCTTCCATGATGTTGACTTAGTTCCAGAATGTGCTGATATCAAAGACACAAACAAAGAATTAGATGAAATTTCTGACTACATCTTAGAAAAGATGAAAGGTACAGATATCAAATGTTTATGGGGCACCGCCAATATGTTCTCTAACCCACGCTTCTGCAATGGTGCGGGTTCAACAAATAGTGCGGATGTCTTTGCTTTCGCCGCTGCCCAAGTTAAGAAAGCCTTAGATATCACTGTTAAATTAGGTGGTAGAGGCTATGTCTTCTGGGGTGGTAGAGAAGGTTATGAAACCTTACTCAACACAGACGTTAAATTCGAACAAGAAAACATTGCTCGTTTAATGAAGATGGCTGTTGAATATGGCCGTTCCATCGGTTTCAAAGGCGACTTCTATATTGAACCAAAACCAAAAGAACCAATGAAACACCAATATGACTTCGACGCTGCTACCGCTATCGGCTTCTTAAGAGCCCATGGCTTAGACAAAGATTTCAAGATGAACATCGAAGCTAACCACGCTACCTTAGCGGGTCACACATTCCAACACGATTTAAGAATCTCCGCCATCAATGGTATGTTAGGTTCTATCGATGCTAACCAAGGCGATATGCTCTTAGGTTGGGATACAGACGAATTCCCATTCGATGTCTACAGTGCAACACAATGTATGTATGAAGTCTTAAAGAATGGTGGTTTAACAGGTGGTTTCAACTTTGACTCCAAAACACGTCGTCCATCCTACACATTAGAAGATATGTTCTTAGCCTATATCTTAGGTATGGATACATTCGCTTTAGGTTTAATCAAAGCGGCTCAAATCATCGAAGATGGCCGTATCGATCAATTCATTGAAAAGAAATATTCTTCCTTCCATGAAACAGAAATCGGTAAGAAGATCTTAGAAAACAAGACCAGCTTAAAAGAATTAAGCGATTACGCTTGCAAGATGGGTGCTCCTGAACTTCCAGGCAGTGGCCGTCAAGAAATGCTCGAAGCCATCGTCAACGATGTCTTATTCGGCAAATAATATAAGCTACCTATAAATATCTAGACTAAACCATCAGTTTAAGCTGGTGGTTTTTTCTATGCATAAGAATTAGGTTAATGCTTGTAACCAATAATGTGCTTAAAAAATGACATCGCAAAATAATATATATTTATTTGATATAGAGTAATAAGATTTTATTTGATTAATTCATAATAAATTAATAATTAGCATAATAGGATAAATATTCGACTAACGCAAAAAAGTCCAACTTACGTTGGCAAAAAAGTCATACATACACGTATACGCATACCCTACCATAGAAAGTGAAGAAAAAACATTTTACACATTTGAAACGATGTTTTTATTTCTTTTGCAAAGCTAGTTTTTAAGAGTCTAGCTAGGCAGATAATGGCAAAACTCTTAAAGAAAGGAATTGCAACTTAATCGTTGCACAAGGATTTTATGAAAAAAGCAAAAATCTTAACAGTGTTAGGTGTCATGCTTGCAATGGGTCTCACTGGTTGTAAAACTGGTGGTGCTTCAAGCGCTGCTCCAGAATCAAAACCAGGTAGTAGTGCTCAACCTGTTTCATCCGCACCAGCACCAACAACATCATCCAAGGCTCCAACATCTTCTGTTGCTCCAACACCAGCTGCTGAAGTCCCAGATCCAGAAGGTCACAAATGGAACACAGACGCAGATGTCGCCGCTGATGCGACAGCTGGTACAGTCGCTTACAAGAAAGCCACATGTAAAGATAACGATGGCGCGGTTAGACTTAAAGTCAATCAATCAGTCGTTACTTATGATGGTACATCCACAAGAAAAGACGGTACACCAGACGGTTACACAAAATTAACAAGTAATGGCCAAAGCTTCTCCTTCAAGTTCAAAGCTGACAAGAAGTACATGGGTAAACTTTACCTTTATGGTTGTATGGATGGTTGGGGCTCATCCTCTAACCACTCCGCTGGTTTCTATTACAGAAATAGTCCAAACGTTGAAATTAAACTCAATGGTGACGTCATTGATGTCTCTGGTTCCCAATCTGGTTCCTATGCACAATGGTTTGGTGAAGATGCTTCCGAAGAAGATAGCTCCTTATCAAAAGAAGGCTATGCTCCATATGGTAGTGTCGTCATTAACGAAGGTGTTAATGAATTCGTTTATAAGAGAGTTCAAACACTCAATATGTTAATCAAAGACTTTGTCTTTATCGTCACTGAATTCCAAGAATGGTCCGCTCCAAAAGCAGTCGCTGCTGATGCAACAGCCGGAACAGTTGGTTATAACTTATACACCAACAACCTCAATGGCACAAAGAAAATCGAAGTCCAATTAGCAGATTCTATGTTAGCCGAAGGCTCTGAAAATAAGAATGATCCAGCTGGCTACTTCAAATTAAAATCCAATGGTCAAAGCTTCGGCTTCAAATTCAAATATGATTCCATCGCTTATGGTGAACTCTATCAACGTGGTGTCATGGACAGTTGGGAAGCCAATAAGGGTAAAAAATTATTCTCCGGTGGTTCAAACGGTGCTGATGACTTTGAAATCCAAATCAACGAAAACGTTATGACCGTTGATCCAGATCAAAAAGCATTAACATTTGAACAAGCTATGCCAGGTGATCCAGACACTGAAAAGAACTTATCACCATTAACTGATGTCCTCACAGGCGAACTTCAATTAAAGAATGGTGTTAACGAATTCAAGTACACAAGAAAAGCTAGCTATAACCTCGCTTTAACACATATCGTTCTTATCGTTAAAGATTCCGATCACGAACACGCCGCTGCTGCTGATGCTGCATGGCAAAAAGACGATCAACATCACTGGCACGTCTGCGGTCACGAAGGTTGCAACGAAGTTATCGACGAAGCCAACCACAAATGGATCGATGACGATTCCAAGACTGATGTTCCATCAACAGAAACAGTTGCTGGTAAACACTATGTCAAATGTGAAATCTGTGGTCAAACAGGTGAACAAGCTCTTCCATTAGCTGGTCACACATGGGGCGCTGCTCAAGAAAAAGTTGGCAAACTCACACCACATGAATGCACAGGTTGCCACGAAAAATGCTACGAATTAGACTTTGCTGATACAAATCCAGCAGTCACTGCTTCCAAACTTAAAAAGGATGCTATTTGGGATGTCACAGGTCTTCCAGCTGGCAAATATGCAGTTGAAATCTATGCTTGTGCTGCTGCAACAACATTACCACAAAACATTATGGCCGATGCCACAACAGGTCGTTACCAATTCAGATTTGGTGAAGGTGACTATGTTAACCCAACATCAGGTACATATGCTTCCTTCGGTTTAGGTACAGGTGAAAAAGCTGAAAATTGTCAATGGTCTTCTCCACTCGTTGAATTAGAAGCTGCTAACGGTGTTGCACGTTTCGAAATTCACTGGACAGATAAAGGCTATTCCTGCTTTATCGGTGCTGTCCGCTTAGTTCACGTCGGTACAGCAAACGCCTAATTAATAGGTATAAAGTAAACAATCGAAAGGGTCCGCAAGGATCCTTTCTTTTTGCTTTCACATAATGAGCATATAAAAATAAGATAATAATCATATTTAATAATAATAATTAATGAGAGAATGATTTCATCGAGAGGTAATTTTATATGAAGAAACAAGCATTATTTGTTTTATTGCTCAGCTCTTTTCTTTTGACTGCGTGTGGTAATCCTGCTACTTCTGAGTCGAAGGCACCAGAATCAAACAATCAACCTGCACAAAGTCAAACAAATTGCGGACCATCACAACCAGCATCTCAACCACAACAAAGTTCACAACAAACACCTGCTTCAAGCAAAACACCTTGGACAACATCATATGCTAAACCAAGCGGTACTGCTTTATCGTTAACTGCTCCTGAAAATGATATTCATACTGACTTACAGTATTCATATCTCCAAGATCCAGATTGGAGAAATATCAAAGCATATATTCCAACAACTGGCGCCGATGGCGGTAATAAAGGTGATAAATCTCATCCGAAAGCCTTATCTTTTAAATTTGAAGATTTAGGCGACGCTGAAACATATTATGTCCAAGTTTCTAAAGACAATAGATTCACCAATGCAGAAGTTAGAACAATCACAAAGAAATCATATGACTTCTATAACGCTGAAATTGGCACTAAATATTACTATAGAGCAGCAACAAGCGAAGCTGCCTTAGCTAATGCCCAAACGAAAGAATATCAAGTTGCCAATTTAGCGCCACGCTTTATTCACGTTGATGGTGTTATTAACTTCCGTGATACTGGTGGTTGGAAATCATCATTAGTCAATAATGGTGTAGTTAAACAAGGTTTATATTATAGATGTGCTCAATTCAATAACGGTAGTAGAAAGAATATTACTGCCGCTGGTTTACAAACAATCAAAGAATTAGGTATTAAAGTTGATATTGATATGAGAGATAGTCGTAACGTTCCAACAACTTCCCCAATTAATACAACTGATTGGCCAGTTGAAATATTAAAAGCTTCCGTTCCATCTGGTTCCGAATCTGATCGTTGGGAAGGTAGTAATGGTACTTGGATGGGTACATCATGCAATATCGCTGAACAATATAAGTTAATCTTTGAAGCGATTAAAGTTGCTGATCAAAAACCAATCGCCTTACACTGCACACATGGCGCGGATAGAACTGGCATTATGTCATTCTTCTTATTAGGTTTATTAGGTGTTGATGTTAATGATATTGGTAGAGATTATGTCTTAACAAGATACGCTGGTGAAAGAGCGGTTCTTCCAGAAACAGAATTTGATAACTGGGTGAGCAAAACAATGAACTGCGATGGTGCAACATTTGCAGAAAAGACCTATAACCATCTTAAAAATGATATCGGCATTCCAGCGGACACACTTGAAACAATTAGAGAAAAATTCGTTCCAGGTTATACAAGACCAGCGGGTGCTTAATTAATAATTAACTTAAAAACATACCAGGCGCTTATGTGCCTGGTTTTGTTATATTTTTACCCAATTAACAAAATAAACATATTACAAAGAATAATATAATCCTATTTAATTACTTATAATAATGTGAGAATATAAAGCATAGAGAGGTAATTTTATAATGAAAAAACAAGCATTATTATTCGTATTGCTTAGTTCTCTTCTTGTGACTGGCTGTAATAATCAACAAGCCCAATCTACTCCTAAGGGTCCAGAGGTTGAAGATCTTGGTGAAAAGGATGCCCACACAGAATTAATGAAGCAATATTTAGCAGACCCAGATTGGGAAAGTATTAAAACATACGTTCCAAAGGTCAACGCTGAAGATAGCTCATACCACAATGATCAATCTCAACCAGAAGCTATTAAATTAGAATTTGCTGAAGTCGAAGACGCTAGCAAATACTATGTGCAAATCGCCAAGAATGTTGAATTCAAAGACGCTAAAATAGTGGAAGCTAGTGAGAAGTCCTACAATCTTTATAACACAGAAATCGGTACTGACTATTACTATAGAGCAGCTGTTAGTGAAGAAGCCTTAGCAAACGCTAAGATTAAGAAATTCTCCGTTAAAGATTTAGCCCCACGTTATATCCACGTTGACGGTGTTATTAACTTCCGTGACTGTGGTGGTTGGAAATCATCCTTAGTGGAAAATGGTAGAGTTAAACAAGGTTTATACTATCGTTGTGCTCAATTCAATAGCATTACAGCGGATGGCAAAGCCGCTCTTAAAGATTTAGGTATCAAATTAGATATCGATATGAGAGATAACCCACCAAAAACATCCCCAGCTTCTTCTGAAGATTGGCCAATTAGTATCTTAGATGCACGTGTTGCTTCTGGCACAGAAAACATTAGATGGGAAGGTCAAAATGCTTCCGGTAGTGATAGAAAAATCGCTAACACTTATAAGAAGATTTTCGAAGCCATCGCCAATGCTGATAACGAACCAATCGCCTTACACTGCACACACGGTGCTGATAGAACAGGTATCGTCTCCTGGTTCTTATTAGGCTTATTAGGTGTCAGTAAAGAAGATTGCGCTAGAGACTATGTCATGACAAGATTCGCCGGTGAAAGAGCTGTTCTTCCAAATGGTAGTGGTTCTGAAATCGCCAAATGGAATCAAAAAACAGAAGCTTTAGAAGGCGCTACATGGGCTGATAAGACATATAAACACTTAAACGAAGATTTCGGTATTGATAAAGATACACTCGATGTCATAAGAGAAAAATTCGTTCCAGGTTACGTTGCTCAATAATCTTAATTAATTAAGCATCAAAAAGCGATATTGTTAGATGATATCGCTTTTTTTAATGCCAAAATTGCGTTCTTTTCGTTATATTTTTTAAATAATTTTTTATTTCTAACTTAGAAATCATAAAATAGTCATTTTTTATACACAAAGTGTATCTTTCCTATATAGCATAATAGTTGAATATTTTTCGCATATTAGTATTGTAGTCAATTTTGCGGAATGCTAAAATAAAAGTGCTTTAAGAGGGAATTGAATATAGGAGTAATTATTTCATTATGAAGCAATTAGACGTAGAACTTATCCGCTATGAGAAATTAAAGCACATCAAATTTTTAGTCAACCGTATTCAATTTAGAAAAGAACACATTCACAATGAATTTGAAATTTTCATTGTCTTAAAAGGTAGTGGTATCGCTAAGATTAAAAATAAGTCTTATACCATTAAAGCTGGAGATGCTTATTTAATTAATTCTGGCGAAGTCCATTCCTACATGCGTGATCCACTTTTCACATTGGATAGTGAAGATGTTAACGATGTGCCATTATTTTTATTCGTCCAGATTTCTAATCACTGTTTGAGAGAATATTTTCCTCAAATTAGAACAACAATCTTTAATTCATGTAATTTAAGAGACTATCTCAGTGAAGAAGAAGTGACAAACGTTGTTAGATTATTAGTGGATTCAGCGAAAGCGTATTTCATTGAAGAACCTTTATATCAATTAAATATTCTTTCTAACGTCGCTAAAGTATTAGCTACATGTTATAAGAAAGTGCCACATGAAATCATTTCTGAAGCACAAAAGACAAGCTTAAAGCAAAAGAACCTTCGTGTTGAGCGTATCATTTCCTATATCGACGCTAATTTTGAAACACAAATCCGTTTACAAGATTTAGCGGAGCAAGAAAACTTATCACCAACACACTTCTCACATTTATTCACTTCTTTATTTGGTGTTACTTTCCAAAACTATGTCAATATCAAGAGAATGGAACAATGCATCCGTTTAATGCCTAATAAAGAAAAGACATTATTAGAAATCTCCTATGAATCAGGCTTCTCTGATCCAAAATATATGAACCGCATGTTTATCAAACATTTCGGTTATACTCCAAAAGAATATCGTAAAAGACTTGGCATGGAGCAAAAAGAAATCAGCCAAAGCAATGAAGAGTTTGAAAACATCTATTCTATCCAAGATTCAATCAGGGTATTGGAAGAATATAGAAAGGCTCATAATTAATCTTTGTCTTGATAAAAATGCACCGATTACTTCGGTGCTTTTTGTTTATATATCTATTTTTCCGCGCACAATTATATATGCTATCGTAGCATAATAGTCATACGGATATGCGCGCATATGAAGCAAAATAAAAGAGGAAAAAAGCAGAAAATAATTCAATTAGAATATTTTTGGCTATTTTTATACGCGCGAACATAATGCGCAAGAAAGGAAAAGCTTATGGCAAAACCAAAACTATGGTTAGGTCTATCTACCGTTGGTATTCTTGTGACCACATTGCTTTTATCAGGTCGTCAACTTGCTGAAATCAACGCTGGTCTTATCAACGACGTTTTAGGTCTATCCTCCCAAAAGATTAGCACTATCGACAGTGCTGAAGTCGAAGGTTCTGCTTACAAAGACGCCGATGGTTCTCTTTCTGATAAAGGCTGGAAACACATGATCGCTGATGCTTACAATTTCTGTGAAGAAGCAGTCGAACAAGGTTCCGCTTTATTAAAGAACGAAGTGAAGGACGGCAAACCAACACTCCCTCTACAAAAATCTGAAAGAAAAGTAACCTTATTAGGTCGTGGTAGCAAGAACTTATTCATGCGTTCAGGTGCAGGTGGTGCTGCTCCAAACACAAACTTAGTTGTTAATCTTGACAAAGCATTCGAAAGCAACGGCTTTGAAATCAACAGAACCGTCTTCGATGCCTATTCCAAACTTTCATTAAGTAACATGACTTCACCAAACACGACAGTTGAAAGTTACAATGAAATTAACAAGGACAACTTAAAACAATCATTCGCTGAGTATGGTGATGCGGCCATTATCACATTTGTCCGTATCGGTACAGAAAATACCGACCCACCAGCTGGTAAACTCGATCTCAACAATGATGAAAAGAACGTCTTAAAATTAGCTAAAGAATACAAAGACAATGGCACATTTAAGAAAATCATCGTTCTCATTAACTCCCCATTACCAATGTCAATGGACTGGGTCGATAGTGAAGAATATGGTGTTGACGCTTTAGTCTATGTTGGTGTTCCTGGTTATTATGGCGCTGGTGGTATCCCACACGTCTTGACTGGTGAAAAACCACTCTTAGCTTATGACGAAGCATTAGAAAAATTAGTGCCACAAAAGAACCCAGATGGTTCAACAATTATGGAAGTTGTTAACCCATCCGGTCACTTAGTTGACACATTCGCTTCAAGCGCTTCTTCCTCAGCCGCTTACCAAAACTTTGGCGATAGTGGTTGTGTTGTCTATAAAGAAGGCGTTTATGTCGGTTATAAATATTATGAAACCAGATATGAAGACGCTGTCTTAGGTCAAGGCAACGCTGATGGTGCTAAAGGTACATATAATAGCGCTGATAAGAACCACTGGAATTACGCCGATGAAATGGGCTACCCATTCGGTTATGGCTTATCTTATGTCGATTTCGATTATAAGATGACAGACTTAAAATACAACGCTGCTGACGATACAATCGAAGCAAAGGTTGAAGTTGAAAATAAAGGTGACATGAACGGTAAAGCTTCTGTCCAACTTTATGTCCAACAACCATATACCCAATTCGATAAAGATAACGGCTTAGGCAGACCAGCAATCGCTTTAATGAACTATGAAAAGATTGATGTTCCTGCTAAGAGCAAACGTACCGCTACAGTAACATTTGATCGTTATTTCTTAGCGACATATGACTACAAAGTTAATAAATCCTACATTTTAGAAGGTGGCGATTATTACTTCGCAGTTGGTAATGGTGCTCACGAAGCTTTAAACAACATCATTTCTGTTAAAGCTCCAGGTACCCCGTTAGTGGACCACTTAGGTCAAGCCTACACAGGCAAATCCGCTGCTGTTAAGAAACTCAACTTCGCTGAAGATTCAGCAACTTACAGAGCCTCTCACTATGATGCTAATGTTCAAGTTACTAACCAATTCGACGATGCTGACTACAACTGGATGGCCGCAAAGAACAATAAGAATGGCATTACCTACTTAGACAGACAAGACTGGGAAGGTACATGGCCAACCAAGACAACAACTAAAGTCACAACCAGTAGTGACACCAACATGTCTCAATACTATAAGAAGGCTGCTGATGCTCCAAAATACACTGATGGTGAAGGTACAGAATACAGTGTTGTCTATAAAGACAAAGACGGTAATGACTCCAAGATTCTCTTTACCGAAATGAGTAAAGTCCCATTAGAAGGCAAAGTCACAGAAGGTAGATTTGCTGGTCAAGAAGGTGCTGAAGTTTGGGATGCATTCATTAAACAAATGAGCTTAGATGACTTAGCTATCTCCATTAGTGATAACCGTGGTATCTTAGCCGTCAAGAGCATTCAATCACCAGGTGGTGGTGTTAAAGAAGGTCCAGAAGGCCTCTTAGACAGATATAAATATGGTGATAAGAGATGGGCCACAGGTTTCCCAACTGGTCCAACATACACAGGTACATTCGACCATGCAATGCAAGCCAAGTTTGGTGCATTCTTCGGTGAAGACGCATTATTCTGTGGTGTTCCATCAGTCAACGCCTCTGGTACAAACATCAATAGAACACCTTATGGTTCCCGTGCTTCTGAATACATGTCCGAAGACGGTATCCTTAACTATCAAACCGCTGGCAACATCATTGGTGCTGCAAGAAAGAAAGGCTTAATCATGAACATTAAGCACTGCTTCTTAAACAACCAAGAAACAGGTCGTCAACGTGTTGAAACATGGTGTAACGAACAAGCAATCAGAGAAATCTACTTACGTCCATTTGAAGGCGCTTTAACAAAAGGTCACGGTTTAGGTATCATGACATCCTATAACAGAATCGGTGCTAGATACGCAGCCTGTCACGAACCATTAATGCTCAACGTTATGAGAGGCGAATGGAAATACCAAGGTCTCATCATCGATGACGCCTTAACAGGTTCTAACAACGACCAATACAGTAATGGTCCTGCCATGATTCACTGTGGTACTGACTTATTCTGTTTAGACGGTAACCGTGGTAGCCAATTAAAACAATGGGTTACAAGTAATAACGATGGCCAAATCTTAAAAGATATGCAACGCGCTAATAAGTATGTCTTATATGCTATGAGCAGATCTTGGTTAGGTGGTGTCACACCTGAAAACGTTGGTGCCGCTCCATGGTGGAAGATTACCGTTGATGCATTAACAATCAGCGCTGGTGTTGTCACAGTTGGTCTCTTCGGTATGTATGTCTTCACAGAAATCATTTCCAAGAGAAAAGCTGCCAAACCAGCTGATGCAGAATAGAAAGGAGGTAACTGACAATGGAAAATATTAAAGAATTCTTTAAGAATAAAGCAATTGGTTATTACCTCGCTGCTGCTAACATCGTTTTAGCACTCGTTCTCACAATTGTCTTCTTTGCAACATATAAAGGCGCCATGGCTAATAACGCCGCGTCCTTAGTTCCAGAAACAATCGGTATCTTCTTAGTCGCAGGTGCTGTTATTGAAGCTGTCGTCTTAGTGTTACCTCAATATAGATTCATCCATATTGGTGCATTAGTGATGTTCGGCTTAGCCCTTTATAAAGAAATCTTATTAATTCCTAACCTTATCGCGGACGAAATCAACAACGTTCACTATCAAGGTGGTAATTTAGGCACACAAGTCTTCTACTTAGTGATGTTAATCATCATCGCTGCTATTTCTATCGCTGCCGCATTCATCGGCTTCTACAAGAAAGAAGAAGATTCAAACGCTGATTTCCCAGTTAAAGGTACTGCCAAAATCGTTAAAGTCGGTGTTGGTGCTGCTCTTGTCTTAGCTGCTGTCTTAACAAGTTCACTTGTTTCTGCAGATATGCAAAAGAAAATGAATATGGCTAGTGGTGATGAAGCATTCAATCCTGTCACAGCGGAAATTAAGAAAGCTTGTGACGATTATGATTATTCATTCGATCCAAGCACAGTCCTTGTTAAAGAACAAGAAACTTATGACTACAACGATTCCTTAGTGAAGAGTGTTCCAACTCCAGACCATGGTAAATATACTCCATGGGCAGGCCATAACATCGTCTATTTCTTCGAAGGTGCTTATGCTGAAGGTTACCAAGGTGACTATTCCGAAACATATGCCTACTTAGTCTTATACGAAGAAGGCGTCTTCGGTGGTAGAATCGGTGGTACACAAGTTAAAGGCTACTGGTTCAACTCCTCAATCTTAGAAGGTAAGAATGAACAAGGTGAAGATATTAAAGACTGCTTAAAGATGGTCTCTAACGTCGATCACTATGACTCCATCCTTGCTCTTGAAGCATCAGGCTTCTATCAATACAACGCTTACACATACTTAGGCTTCTCTTGGGGCACACGTTCCATCGGCTTAGGTGGCTACTTATACTATCCAGAAGTTGCTCTTGCAATCGACTATAGTGTGACTGGCTTAGATAACTTCCACGTTGGTGATACATTTGATAGAGATTCCTGGAAAGCTCTCCGTATTCTTAAGAACTACTCTTATTCCTCAGTCTTCAAAGATAGCGAAGTCAAATGGGAAATCCCAGCTGGCATGGTTGATAAGAACAATGTCTTCCAAGCTGAAGGTGAATACGAAATCAAAGCTTCTTGGAAAAACACAGTCTTAAATGTTACTACAGAAGCTTCCGTTAAGATTAACGTCAAGCCTGCTGTTGAAGCATAATAGACTAAAACCAAACACATTCAGGTGGTGCGCAAGCGCCACTTTTTGTGTTGCTTTATTTTATTTACTTATATACAATTATTTGCACATGGGGTCGTATTGGTTTCGACCAGGAATGGTTAGGCTCTAACTGCAGTCGAGTGATGACGCTATCATCAAAACAAAAATAACTGACAACAGTTATATGAGAGCTCCTAGAGCTCAATCTCTCTGCTTAGCTTAATTTAGCTCCCGACATAGGGTTCCGACGCACGGCGCCGGGCAGAGCATCCCTCAAGGTTTTATCCTTTCACGCTTGAGTAGGGTGTCATACCAAAAGGATAGGTAAGAGGAGTGGACTTGTTACCATTACCGAAATCTAGTAAGTCTCGCACGTCCTAGTGAGTCGATATACGAAAGCGTGTTAAATCTTAATATCGTCTAAACTGTAGACGTTATTGAAGAGCCTTCTTGGGACAGGGGTCCGATTCCCCTCGGCTCCACCAAAAATA
>JAGBLL010000005.1 GCA_017635465.1 Bacilli bacterium | reverse complement strand
TCCTTCTTTTTGTTATGACTTCAAACATATGAAAAACTATGCTTTTCTCAATTTAAAATCCGATTCTCTATCGAAAACCGGACTTTAATCTAAGAATCATGCCTTTCTCGGGTAAAACGGAATTTACTTTAAGAATTCATGAAAAATTAACAAAACATGTTTTTTCTATGCGCATAAGTGCGTTATACATGTGCCACGCGTTAAGCAATTTTATAGCGTTTCTTTGATAGAATATAACCATTACTATTCAGGGAAATAAAACATGGATAAGAAATATTAAAAGCTTGAATTAGAAATAATTGAATTTATTAGGATGACATCATCCTTACTTCTGATAGTAGCCAACGAGGTGTTTCCTGAAATAGGAGAAAATGAAGGCAATCCAAGCCTTTGATAATCGATATTAATTAGTTATAAATAAAAGGTGACTCGCTTTATTAACTGAGTTACCTTTTTCTTATGCTTTAGTTTTTTGTCTGACTGGAGAGAAAATGAATGATAATTTCTCTTTCTTACAAATCCTTTGAATAGCGAATTTACCTTGTGTCATAGCGATTGGTAAGCCACCAGGGCCTTGCATCCATTGGCCAGAGAGATAGAAATTCTTTAAGCCACGGAGAAGACCACTATGAGCGAACATTGGATCTCTATGAGTGAATAAGAAGCTCATATAGACACCATTAGAGGTATTAACATAATGGTTGAATGTATATGGAGTGGAAACATCTAAGACATCTAATTCACCAAGATCTGGGAATTTATTAATAATTCTATTTCTCACTTCTTGAGCAATTTCTTGTTTTATCTTTAGATATAATTCTCTATTTTTAGACAATTTTCTCCAATATGGATATTCAACGTTACTTTGATCCACCATAACGGATAAGACTGTTTTATCACCACGTGAGAAAGATTCATCATAAGAATAACTACGAATAGTTAAGTGCTTAATACTAACACCACCGACACTAAATGGTTCACATTCAAATGTATATGGAATTGGTAAATTATTATCCTTATTAATGGCAAAGTGCATTAATACACAGCTTGGAGCTTGGTGACGAACTGGATCATCAAAGCGTTTTTGAAATGATGGGAATTTATATTGATCTCTTAATAATCTCTTAATTGTGTAGTTAGTGTCTAAACATGAGACGACATAATCACCACTGATGATTTGACCGTTAATGAGTTTAACACCTTTAGCGACACCGTTTTTAATAGCAACACTATCGACATTGGCGTTAAGTTTTAAAGTACCACCTAAAGCGATGAATTTTTCTTTCATGCGTTCCACCATTGGTTTAGAAGCGCCTTTAGGAATACCACCATCACCCATAACGACTGTAGCATAGCTATAAATCATGGAGAATAAATTACCTTCACCAATTTGCGCTTTTGTTAAAGCAAATCTAATAGCCGGTGATTTAAATTTAGCGGCGAATTGTTCGCATGTTTGAGTCATGGTTTTTAAATAGGACGGCCAGACTGATAAAACTTTTAAGCCTAAACCAATTTTACGATTTAATGGAATCATGCTTAAAGGTAAGTCTAATGGCAATTCGACTTTGGTGAAGTCACTAACCATTTTAAAGAATTTATGAATCATCTTAGAATCAACTGGTGAGATTTCTTTCCACTCTCTTTCAGCGCGTTTCAAATCTCTCCATAATGTGACTCTAGTACCTTCATATTCAAAAGTACCCCAGCTTGGTAAATAAATGATATCGTCTTGGCTAGAAAAAGCATCGACGTTTTTCCACATCTCATTTAAGAGCGTGCCTTCTTTAGTACCTGTTAACCAGTGGACACAACCGTCAAGATAAAAACCTTTACGGTACCAACCAGTACACATACCACCCACGCTTGGGTTCTTTTCTAATAAGATGGCGTGCAAGCCATGTTGTTCAGCGTAAATGCCTGCGGATAAACCAGCGACACCAGCGCCGATAATGACAATCTGTTTTCTTTGCATGCTTAAATATTATAAGTTATTCAATATTTAATCACACTACTAAAGAAAATAGCAACTCTACTGAGAGTGGAGAGACTTATCTACTAACTTTTCTCTTTATAAAGAGAATAAGGGCAACGATTTCGTGAACCACGAGTGGCGCAACACTTAAAGCAATGATAATTCCCCAGTGCGCAATATCAAGTGGATAGCATGAGAAGAAGCCATTTAAACCAGGAATATTAACAACTGCAACTTGTAAACCAATGCCTAAAATGAATGATAACCAGAGTAACCAGTTCTTGCTCCAGAAGTTATGAACAAATGACTTTCTAATAGATGTCATACCTAACATATGGAAGAGTTCAGAGAGTGATAAAACACAGAATGCAGCGGTTTGAGATTGCATACGAATGTCAGCGTTATTTGTTAACACTTCAGCGATTTGTTCAAGTGATGTGGCGTGACCTTCAAAGATTGGGATCATTAAGAAGGCAAACACTGTGGTAACGGTAATTAATAAACCATAACCAAATGTTACAAAATAACCACCTCTAGAGAATAATGATTCTTTTGGATTACGTGGCTTATCATCCATAATGCCACTTTCTTTTTCATCAGCGCCTAACGCTACCGCTGGAAGTGAGTCAGTAATTAAGTTAACCCATAAGATATGGATAGCGAGTAAAGGTTTTGGTAAGTTATTAGCCGCTAAGAATAAGGACATAATAACAACAGCGAACATCGCTAAGACTTCAGCAATATTTGTGGATAATAAGAACAAGACTGTTTTCTTGATGTTGGTATAAATACCACGACCTTCTTCCACCGCTTTTTCAATGGAAGCAAAGTTATCATCAGTTAAGACCATATCAGCGGCACCTTTAGCAACATCAGTACCAGTAATACCCATCGCAATACCAATATCAGAAGCTTTTAAACTTGGAGCGTCGTTAACACCATCCCCAGTCATCGCAGCAATATTGCCATTTGCCTTAATCGCAGTAACAATTTGTACTTTGTTTTCTGGAGAAACACGAGCAAAAACATGTACCGTCTTAACTTTTTCTTGTAATTGTTCTGGTGTTAATTCATCAATTTCATCGCCAGAAAGAGCTTCACCATTTTCATCAGCGATGCCTAATTCTTTAGCAATTGCTAAAGCTGTTGTCTTATGGTCACCAGTAATCATCACTGTGGTGATACCAGCTTTCTTAAAGATAGAAACGGCGTTTTTACATTCTGGTCTTGGTGGGTCAATCATACCCACTAAACCAACGAAGACTAAATTTTCTTCTTTTAATTCATCAGCGTATGTATAAGCAAGACCTAAGACACGTAAAGCAGAGACCGCCATTGAGTCAGACGCTGCCATAATATTTTCTTTATCTTTTGCGGTGATTTTTCTCACTTCACCATTGATAGAAATTCGATCCGCTACTTTTAAGATTGAATCGATAGCACCTTTGGTGAAGATAAGTTTTTTACCCTGATATTCGTGTTGAGTGGACATCATCTTACGAACGGAATCGAAAGGATATTCATTAATACGAGGAGCAACTTTTTCTAAATCACCTTTGTGTTGATTCATCTTATTAGCGTATTCCACTAAAGCGATTTCAGTTGGATCACCATATAAGCCTTGATCAACAGAAGCATTAGAACAAAGGGATAAACCCATTGATAAGAATTTATAATCATCAGAGAAGATGACATCTCCATCTTCTAATTTTTCATTTAAGTAGGCTTTGACAACTGTCATCTTGTTTTGTGTTAATGTACCAGTCTTATCGGAACAGACCACACTGACAGCGCCTAATGTTTCAACAGATGGTAATTTACGGACAATGGTATTGGCTTTGACCATCTTTTGAACACCTAAAGCAAGAACAATAGTAACAACCGCTGGTAAGCCTTCAGGAACAGCGGCAACCGCTAATGAAATAGCAAACATGAAGTTTTCAACGATGCCATCAAGCCAACCTTTAGCACCACCATTGCTCTTAGCAAGGTCGATGATTTGGACACCAAAGATAATGACAACGATAACGATTGTTAAGATACCTAAGAACTTAGATAATTTCGCTAATTGTTTTTGTAATGGAGTTGTATCATCTTCGCCTTCAGATAACATCTTAGCAATCTTACCTGTTTCGGTATCGATACCAGTTCTAACAACGACACCTTCACCACGGCCATACACCACTGGAGTGGACATATAAACCATATTGACTCTATCGCCAACACCAACCTCATCACTAAAGACAATGTTAGCGTCTTTTTCAACTGGTAAAGATTCACCAGTTAATGATGATTCATCAGTTTTTAAGTTAATGGCTTCAGTTAAACGTAAATCCGCTGGAACGGTTCTACCTTCTTCTAAGATGACAATGTCGCCAAGAACAAGTTCTTCAGCTTTTAATTCAACAAGCTTTCCATCTCTTCTAACAACACATGTTGGTGAAGACATTTTCTTTAAAGCTTCTAATGATTTTTCCGCTTTGTTTTCTTGTACTGTACCAATGATAGCGTTTAATACACAGACACCTAAGATAATGATAGGATCTGCAAAGTCGAATGATTCACCGTTTTTAACGACGTTAAAGATGGAGATAGCAACACTTAATAACGCTGCCGCTAAAAGGATGAAAATCATTGGGTCATTAAATTGACCTAAGAATACGAAAAAAAGCGGGGTTTTCTTCTTTTCTGGTAGTTTGTTTGGACCGTATTTAACGAGTCTTTCACCAGCTTCTTGGCTAGTTAAACCTTGCTCAACATTACTATCTAGTTGTTGCAAGACCTCCTTAGCGCTTTTTGTTTCAAACATAATCTTGTCCTCCAAAAAGTCTTTTTAGCGTCTTGCTCATACACTGGTTAGTCCCGGGTTATTCACCGTGTTGACGAGATTCTAACTTCGCTACTCCCGCTTATTTAAATGCGCTTTATGTGCGTTTGCACTTTTCAATAATATAAAACTTTTACTTTAAAGTAAACAAAAAGCGGTCATATATTGTGATTAGGGTTAGAAGATGGCCATTTTTGACTTAATGTTTAATTACTACGAGAATAATACAAAGAACACTTTTTGATCAGTAGTAACACTTTAAAGTGCTAACACGAACTAAATTATCTATTCTTGGTCCATTGACATTGACATTTTTTGCATTCGTAATGAACGGTTTCATGCCCATCTGCAAAACGTTCACTCCAGAACATAATGTCATCATATCCAGCGCCACATTGAGGACAATCATTTTCAGTTGAACATAATAAGCCACCACCGGATATCGCATTTAATTGTTCGTCGGTTAATTCCACGTCTTCTTCTTTTGCTAATGCTAATAATTCATCACTATTTTTGCAGGCTTTAACTCTAGCGATTTGTTCTTTTGTTAAACCTTTTAATAATTCTTGTTTCATGTTCAAAGTTCTCCTTTATCGATTCTACTTTATCACAAGTCTTGCCACAAAAGTGTCACAGTAATTAATAAAAAAAGGATTCAATGAATCCTTATTCTATTTACAATGGTGCCCGAGGCCGGAATCGAACCGGCACGGTATCGCTACCGCTGGATTTTGAGTCCAGTGCGTCTACCAGTTTCACCACTCGGGCAGTGAGTTTATTATATAACAGTGATGAAAAAGATAGAAACACTAATTTTTGTTATTTAGTCTCGATTCTCTCCGACATAGAATATCGCTAATGAATCGGGACCTATGTGAGCGCCTGTGATTAAATCATAAAAGTATATTTCAACGTTCTTAACACCATGATCCACTAAATAGTTTTTAAGTGTTAAAGCGTCATCATAGACGTCGCAGTGCGAGATATATACTGTTTGTTTTTCTGGATGTCTAATCTTTTTGATGCAAGTTTCAGCGAGTCTTTTTAAAGCCATCTTACGACCACTGACTTTGCCCGCCACTTCGATTTTACTTTTATTGCTGCCTTTTAAGATGAATTTAATTCTTAAGAAGTTAATGAATTTAGCGAGTAACGCTGAGACACGTCCCTTCTTAATGAGATATTTAATATCACCAACGGTGAATTCACTTCTCACTTGGAATTTGAATTTTTCGCATTCATAACAAATGTCTTTAAAACTCATACCCTTCTTCACTAATTCATAAGCATGTAAAGCTTGTAAGCCCTCACCAAAACCAGCAGTTGCGCTGTCAACGATGTACACCATTTCTTTGCCTTGTTCTTGGTTGATTTCATCTCTAGCAGCGCATGCTGAGTTATAAGTGCCAGAAATACCTTTAGCCATCACAAAGCAAATGATTTGATTGCCTTTAGCGATGTCATCTTTAAAGGCTTCTAAATAAGTGTAGGGAGTAATTTGACTTGTGTTAATATTCCTTCCTTCTCGCATTTTTTGATAGAAGGTGTGGGAGAATTGATCGACGTCGATATCATCTTTGTAACATTGATAAATTTTTTCATCGATTGTTAAGGACATGTTAACAACAGTAATATCAGCGTTTCTTTTTTTAATGATGCCTTGGAATAAGTTACTACCAGCATCAGCGTAAATCTTAATTGCCATAAACGGTCCTCCTTGAAGCACCACTATTGTAGTAAAGACTATTTTTTTAATAAATCTATTGATTAAAAAATGATTTCTATCATTAAAAGCAATAATTCTACTATTGATTTTGCTTTCAGTAGATTACTACGTAATCTCTTGCTTAATATGCAAAGAAAAAAAGAAAACGCTCGTAAATACGAGACGCTATCTTTCTAACAAAGATTATTTGAATAAATCTTCTAACCAGTCTTTAACTTGTCTTCTCACACGGTCTGGATCTTCTTGTGTATAAGCTCCAATAACTGCGAGACCTTTAAAAACCTCATTGCCTGGATATTGTTCTTCTAAATGAGTATCAATACCAGTTAAGCCTGAACCAACATGGGTGGTAAAGGGGATAAGGATTTTGTGTGATAAATCATGATTATCTAAGAATGTATACACTATCATAGGGAAATAGAAGAACCAAGCAGGACCACCAACGAAGATATATTTATATTTTTTGAAATTTGGTACATCTTCTAAATATTGTGGTCTAGCATCTTCTTCGATGTCTTTCTTAGATATGTCCATCAAAGGACGAAAGTCATCGGGATAATGTTTGTCCTTAGATACCAACTGGAATAAGTCTGCGTGGAGTTCTTTAGCAATCATCTCCGCTAAAATGGCAGTGTTGCCTTTTTCAAGCATGCCATTAGCTTGGAAGCCTTTACTTGAAAAATAGACGACAAGTGCATTAGTTTCCTCTTTCGCAGCCTTGAAGTACTTATTTTTGTTAGCTTTCATTTGTTCCCCTCCTTTCTCTTTTGTTAATGGTTCAAAAGCGTGACAAGTTTACATGAATATTTACTATAAGTAAAGCGTAATTTTTACCTATGTTTTTAGGTGTTTGTTTTTTATTGATTATATCAATGAAAAAAAGTCCTGGATTAACAGGACAATTTTTCTAACTTTGGTGCGCTTGACGCGATTTAAACGCGTGACCTCAACCTTCGGAGGGTTGCACTCTAATTCAACTGAGCTACAAGCGCAGTTACTATTATAGCGCATCTCTCTTATTTTTATGAGTTATTATTTATCTCTTAATAAATGGTTTTCGACAATGATTTTGCCATACGCTTCACCGAGCTTATAAGCGTCAGGTGTATTGTAGTGATATGTGTTATAACCACCTTTAGCGTCATCACCGATTTCTAAGCCTAAGCCACCTTCTTCATGGTTACCATTAACGATGAAATTAAGGTCTTCTTCGGATTCGTTAGCGATAGCGAATTTAGCTTTGTTAGCAGCAGTACCATAATTCAATGTGCTCTTACCTTTACCATCATAGATTGTGGCATCTAAGAAAGCAATATTAGCTGGATCTTCATCAACAGCATAGCTCTTGAACGCTTCTTTGAAGTCACCAAGAAGAGTTCTCATATATTGTTCATATTTAGCTTCACCACCATCGGATTCACCTTGGTGCCAGATGAAGCCTTTAAGAACTGGGACTTTACCAGTTTCTGCAATAGCGTCTAAACACTTTTGGGTATAAGTCTTTAATAAATAGAACAAAGATTTCTTTGGATCTTCTTGTCTATTGTTCCAGTTAGCACCATCGGTTTTGGTAAAACCACTACCAGAGAAAGCACATTTAATTAAATGGACTGGGTTTTCTTCACTAGCGTATTCCGCGATAGTATTAGCAATACCTAATTCTGGACCGAAGAATGGATTTGGATTATCACCTTTATCACCAACGCCCATACCAACCTTTGTTGGTTGGAAGTTTGGAGTTAATCTTGCTTCTGGAGAGGAGGTATCTGGGCTAGCGGTATGAGCTTGGTTCCAGCCATTTGGATAATAGAAACCATAGAAGCTAGTTTTAACAGATGGGATACCTTCCTTGACAGGTGTGAAGTCCATACCTTGTTCGTTGAAATAATTTTCTAATAAAGGTGTTTTCTTTGTTGGATGTGTCCAATAAGTACTACCTTCCATATTTGATTGACCAGAAAGTACAAAAACATCGACATGGGTGTTATCTGGTTCTGGTTCTGTGCTCTTTGGAGCGGTGTTATTACAAGCGGTTAATGATGTCGCAAATAAAGCGGCACAAAACAAAAGTTTATTTCTAATTTTCATTATTAATTCTCCTGCTACTTATAAATTAGCATAACTATTATACCTCATTTTTATTTAAATAAAATATTTGATTCCATATCAATTTTATATTGATGAATTCTTAAAGTAAATTCCGTTTTACCCGAGAAAGAGGAATTTAGTTTGATAAGTTATAATAAAGTCTCCTATAGGCAGCTAGAAAAGGAGGCTAGTTTTATGCCACACTTAACTGACGAAAACCGAAAGACAATAT
>JAGBLL010000055.1 GCA_017635465.1 Bacilli bacterium | reverse complement strand
TTTATCGTTATTTTTGTTACTTTGCAAGAGTTTGAAATACTAAATTCCGATTTACATAAATAAAAACTCCGTTAAATGGAATTTAATCTTTCACAAAAATTTTTAATTCTAAAAACGGAATTTAGTTTTTCAAGTTACAATAATAATAAAAACCCTCCAAGCATAAACCTGGAGGGAATAATAGTAATAATCTATTTATTAAGCGTCTTCGTAACAAGAACCACCAATGAATTCTCTAATAATAGAGTTACATGGAACCCATTTATCAGATAAGTCATCAAAGAACTTAAGCATACGAATAAGTCTTTCAGCAACTGGATAATACTCACTTTCAGTATCGATTTCTTCAAGTAATGGCATCGCGTATTTCTTCATAACACTGAGTTCAAAACTTGAGAATGAATTAAAGACATAGTTAGCGCCTTCTTGAGTATTATAAATCCATTTGAATTCACCTTTCCTAACACTTGGCCACATCGCAATAGTGGATATTGCAGACGCATTACGGAATTGATGGTCACGGACAATTCTTCTAAGAAGTCTTAAGTCAGTTAAACTCATTGGGTTATGGTTATCAATATTGACTTGTGATTGTGGGGCAATAAAGATTTTGAACTTTTGGTGAGCAGGAATAGAAGATGTTAATCTTTCATTTAAAGCGTGAATGCCTTCAATAATAATTGGTTGATCTTGTGGAACCACTAAAGTTCTGCCTTTCACTCTACAACCTAATTTGAAGTCGTATTTAGGAAGTTCAACTTCTAAACCAGCGATTAAATCAGATAAATTTTGGTTAAATAATTCGATATCTAATGCATCCGCACTTTCTAAATCTGGTTTACCATCTTCATCAAGAGGAGCTTTACCTCTATCAAGATAGTAGTCGTCCATAGAAATACGAACCGCTTTAATACCACGTGATAATAATTCAATTCTTAATCTATTAGCGAATGTGGTCTTACCAGAAGAAGAAGGACCAGCGATACAAATCAAACGAATAGATTCTTTTTCATCTTCAATCATTTGACCTAATTCACATAATTGACGGTTGTGTCTTTGTTCACAAAGTGTGATAAATTCGATATCGCCATCATGTTCAATTCTTTCGTTAATACCAACGATAGTGTTACAACCTGTCGCTAAAGCCCATTGATGCGCTCTTTTTAATGTTTTACCAAATGTTGGAGCGTCTTCAAATGGAGGAATTTCACCATGATAGTCAGGACGTGGATATTGAATAATCATACCTGGGTGATAATATCTAATAGCCCATTTTCTAATATAACCAGTGGAAGGAACCATTCTGTTATACATGTAGTTACGATAATTACCACAGTGATAAATGTGCGCGGTCTTTTCTGGACGATATTTTAAAATATCGACTTTATCTTGATAACCATCTTCAGTAAAGATTCTCGCGGCTTCTTCTTTAGAAACGATTTGTCTTACAAGTGGTAAATCAAGTTCCACTAAACGGTTCATTTCGGCGATTAATTCTTTGATCATAATACCAGAAGCACTTGTGCCTGGATTTAAGATTTGTAAGAAGATACTTCTTGAAACGTTATAAGCAAATCTAATTTCATAATTTGGATGGATTTTGTGCATCGCCATCGCCACTAAGAAACGTAAAGATGCTTCATAAATTGGTTTTGCATCTCTGTCTTTGCAGGTTAAAGGCACAATCTCTGAATCCTTATCAATTGTGTATGTTAACTCACGAACACGTCTATTAACGTAAGCACAGACAATATCCTTGTCTTTACCAACGATATCTAAGACAGTAATTGGAGCATCATAAATTTTTTCTTTTCCATTAAAAATAACTTTGAATGACATAATAATTGTCTCCTCTTTAAGTCAAGTCCTATATCATAACCAAATATATGGATGATTTCAAGCAATTTTATTATAGCGCATTTTATTGTACTTAATAACGATTTTTTCGATTTTTATATTTTTTAAATATATTATGTGATATAGTGGTTTCGGCTAGGAAGGATTTAATATGAAAAAGTTACTCATTGTCGTCGATTATCAAAACGATTTCGTTGATGGTGCCCTTGGATTCAAAGGTGCTGATAAAATTGCCCCTCGTATTGCGGAACTAATTAAAAAGTTCAAAGACAATAATGATGAAGTAGTGTTCACTTATGATACACATGATAGTGATTATTTAGAAACTACTGAAGGAAGATACCTCCCATTACCTCATTGCATTGAAGGCACTAAAGGTTGGGAATTATATCCATCAATTAATGAGCTTGTTGGTGATTCAAAAACATTCATCAAACATGCTTTTGGTAGCAAAGAGCTCGGTCAATATATCGAAAAGAAAAATTACGACGAGATATACCTCTGTGGATTAGTGAGTGATATTTGTGTTTTCTCTAATGCAGTTATCGCTAAATCATTCGCCTCACCATATTGCAGAATTAAGATCGTTAGAGATGCCACATCTTCATATGATTTAAGCATGCAAGAAAAGGCCTTTGATGTTTTAAAGCATCTCCACATGGAAATCATCTAACTAGTTATATATCTTATATAAATATAAAGGAGAATTTACACTTATGAAAAACATGGTTTACATCCAATCCGGTGGACCAACCTCAGTCATTAACACATCATTATATGGTGCGATTAAAGAAGCAAAAAAACATCCAGATTTAATCGGTCACATCTATGGCTCTCAACACGGTGTTGAAGGCTTAATCGATGACGATTTAATCGATTTAGGTTTAGAAGATGATGAACAAATCGAACTTCTTCTCCAAACACCAGGTAGTATCTTAGGTACAACCAGAAGAAAACTTCCAAAGGATATTCACACTCCAGAATACGCTGCGATCATTGAAAACATCAAAAAACACAACATCGGTTATGTTTTCATCAATGGTGGTAACGACTCCATGGATACATGTAATAAATTAGCCAAACTCGTTAAAGAATTAGGTATCGATGATGTCAAAGTTATCGGTGTTCCAAAAACAATTGATAACGACTTAGCCTGTACAGACCACTCTTTAGGTTTCCCAAGCGCTGCTAAATTTGTCATGAACAGTGTTAACGCTTTTGCCATGGACGCTAACTGCTTCAAAAAAGGCAAAGTCCACATCGTGGAAATCATGGGCCGTGATGCTGGTTGGTTAACAGCGTCTGTTGACTTATTACCAGAACAAACAAGACCACACCTCATTTACTTACCAGAAATGAAGTTTGACTTAGAACAATTCTTAAAAGATGTCGAAAGAGTTTATAAAGAAAAAGGCTTTGCCTTAGTCGCTATCTCTGAAGGTTTACAATTCGAAAGAGATATGACCAACGTCCGTGTTGATGGCTTCGGTCACGCCCAATTAGGTGGCGCTGCTGCTGAACTCTGCAGAATCGTTGAAAATAGATTAGACATTGGTACAAGAGCAGTGGAATTCTCCATCGTTCAAAGAGCTTTCCCAGCTTTTGTCTCCTTAGTGGACCGTAAAGAAGCTATTAAGACTGGTGAAAAAGCTGTTCAAGCCGCTTTAAAAGGTAGAACAGGTAAGATGGTTATCTTCGAAAGAGTTAGCCAAAACCCATATAAGATTAAATATAAACTCGCTCCATTAAGCAAAGTTGCTAACGCTGTTAGCCACGTCAAACCAGAAATGATTATCGACGCTACACGTATGAGCGATAGCTTTAGAGATTATTTACGTCCATTAGTCCAAGGCGAAGTCAAATTAACATATAAAGATGGCATCGCTCCTGTTAGTAACTTCAAACGTATCAAAGTTAAATAATGAAGAAATTTTGGAACCAAACAGTTGAATTTAAGGCCTTTATGATCTCCCTAATTGCGATGATACTCGCAATTGGCGGCACATCATGTTTATTCTTTCTTGGTCGTTATGAAATTCCTCTGGCGGTTCTAACTAGTGGAATCATTGTTACTCTTACATGGTTCTTACTTTATTTAAATAAAAAGAAAGGTGAAGGGAGGATTAAGCTAGATATCTTCGCCATCTATTTAAGATTATCTCTAATAGTGGTCCTAACGATTATCTTTGCCATCCTCCAACTCACCTTAAAGATCGTGATTATTTCACCCATCTTTCTTGTAGTTTCCTATTTAGGTTACTCCCTATTAACATTCATCGCATTTATTGGAAAAGATAAAAATGTTTGAGAATTTTTTCAAAGCTGACATCCCCGGAGAATTAATATCTTCACTTATCGTGATTGGTATTATTGCTATTTTATCAATTATCGTTGGTATTTTAGCGGCGCGTCAAAACCCTCTTAAAAAACCAAAGGGTCTTTTGCTAGTGGCGGAAATAGGTGTTAAATTCTTTGATAATTTCTCACGCGATCTCGTTGGTACAACATTACCTAACTTTGGTGGTTTTATCATGGGTGTGGCGATGTATTTATTTATCTCATTCATCTTTGGATTAACAGGTTTACCTTCACCAGTGACATATATGGCTATCCCATTGTCTCTTGGTTTAACGACCTTCTTATTAATTCATTACACATCCGCTAGATTTACGAAATGGGCGTATTTTAAACGCTATATAGACCCAATCCCAATCTTCTTACCAATTAACTTAATTTCCATGTGGGCGCCTTTACTTTCGCTCACTTTGCGTTTATTTGGCAATGCTATCGCGGGTTGGGCTTTATTAACAATCGTGGAATATGCTTTAAGAGATTTATCAGGCATGGTCTTTTCATTCATGCAAACAGAATGGAATCAAGTCTTCCTTGCCCCAATTCCTTTAGCCATTCTCCACGCTTATTTTGATGTCTTTTCTGGTTTAATCCAGACATTTGTCTTCATCCTTTTGACTTCAATATTTATTGGTCAAGAAATTCCTGAAGACATAGATTTAAATACTTTAGAAAGGAGGAAGAAACAATGACCGGTTCATTAAACGTTTTAGCCGCTGCTATCGCCATCTTAGGTGTTATGCCTAGTGCTCTTGGTGAAGGCTTGGTTTGTGCCCATGCTCTTGACGGCATGTCACGTAATCCTGAAATGTACGGGAAACTCAGAACTTCAATGATTCTCGCTTGTGCTCTTGTTGAAACCACAGCGATCTACTCATTACTCATCTCAATTTTGATTTTATTTACAAAGTAAAAGGAGGAAAGATTTATGGTACTTAAAATATTAAGTAACATGGATAACATTGGTGAAACAATGAAATCGATTGCCGATAAGCTAATACCTAATTGGCTCTCTTTTGTCATCCAATTCTCTTCTTTTATCATCCTTTTGCTTGTGGTTTTCTTCTTTGCCTATAAGCCAGTTAAAAAGATGCTTAAGAAGCGCGCTGACTTTATTCAAGAAGAAATAGATCAAGCACAAAAGAACCACGCTGAAGCAGTGGAACAAACTAAAGAAGCTAAAAGACTCCTTAGTGACTCTAAAGCGGAAGCTAGCTTAATCATTGAAAACGCCACTAAAAAAGGCGAAGAAAAATATGAAGCAATGATGTTAGAAGCTAAAGAAGAAGTTAAAGAGATGAAACTCGCTGCGCAAGAAGATATTGAGCAAGCCAAAGTCGACGCTCTTAACGACATTAGAAATGAGATGGTTAATGTTGCATTAACTGCCTCAAAAGAAATCTTAAAACGTGAAGTCGATGAAAAAGATAATACTAGACTCGCTGAAGATTTCATCAATCGATTAAATTAATAACAATGAATCAAATAGCCCAAACATACGCAGAAGCATTATTCTCCTTGGCCTTGGAAGAAAATAAACTCTCCAAACTCCAAGAGGAAGAAAAAACATTATTGGAAATAATTAACGATAATGAAGACTTTTTATTGCTTCTAGATTCTCGCTTTATGTCAAAAGAAGAAAGACAAGATATCGCTAGTAAAATACTTAAAGATTTTGATGACGATATTGTTAACTTCATTAAAGTAATTATTGATAATAACCGCACTAAGTATATCAAAGATGTATTACAAGCGTTCAATTCATTATGCAATGAATATAAAGGCGTGAAAGAAGGGCTCATTTATTCAGCGTTTCCTCTTAATAAAGAAACAATTAACAAAATCAAAACGAAAATCAGTCAAATTGAAAAAATGGATGTTGAACTCATCTCCCGTATCGATCCAAGTTTAATCGGTGGGGTGAAAGTCGTCATCAATTCTCATGTCTATGATGGCTCAATTAAAAATCAGCTTGAAAAGATGCAAATTGACCTCTTAGGAAAGGAGCTTAACTAAATGAAAATCCACGCGAATGAAATAAGCGCTCTTATCAAAGAGCAAATTAAAAATTACCGCCACAAAATCGATAGTAACGATGTTGGTACTGTTGTTTCTGTTGGGGATGGCATTGCTAATGTCTACGGCTTAGAAAAAGCTATGCTTGGTGAGCTTTTATTGTTCCCAAATAATGTATACGGCATGGTTATGAACCTAGACAGCGATAGTGTGGGTGTTGTCTTATTAGGTAATGATAATTTAGTTAAAGAAGGCGATTTAGTTAATCGCACTAAGATGGTTATGGAAGTCCCAGTGGGTGAAGAACTTTTAGGTAGAGTTGTTAATTCACTCGGTCAAGCAATTGATGGATTAGGTGATATTAAAACAAATAAAAGAAGACCAATTGAAGTCATCGCTCCTGGTGTTATTAAAAGAAAAAGTGTTGATACTCCTTTAGAAACAGGTATCACTATGATCGACGCTATGACACCAATCGGTAGAGGACAAAGAGAATTAATTATCGGTGATAGACAAACAGGTAAAACAGCGATTGCCATTGACGCGATTATCAATCAAAAAGATAAAGGCGTGATTTGTATTTATGTTGCGATTGGTCAAAAGAATTCTACTGTTGCTCAAATCGTTGATAAATTAAAACGTTTTAAAGCCATGGATTATACAATTGTTGTCAGTGCCTCAGCCTCTGAACCCGCTCCGTTATTATATGTCGCTCCTTATGCAGGTGTTGCTATGGCGGAAGAATTCATGTATCAAGGCAAAGATGTCTTAATCGTTTATGATGACTTAAGTAAACACGCTGTCGCTTATCGTACCTTATCATTGCTCTTGAAAAGAGCACCAGGACGTGAAGCTTATCCAGGGGATGTCTTCTATTTACATAGTAGATTACTTGAAAGAGCGTGCAAATTAGCACCAGAATTTGGTGGTGGTTCGATTACCGCTTTACCAATTGTGGAAACACAATCTGGTGATATCAGTGCTTATATTCCTACTAACGTCATTTCTATTACGGATGGACAAATCTTCTTACAAGCCGATTTATTTAACGCTGGTCAAAGACCGGCTATCGATAGTGGTTTATCTGTCTCTCGTGTTGGTGGTGACGCCCAGTTTAAAGCCACAAAACAAGTAGCACGTGCATTAAAAATCGAATTAGCGAGCTATCTTGAAATGAAATCATTTTCTCAATTTGGTAGTGATTTAGATGCTTCCACTTTAGCGGTGTTAAACCATGGTGAAGCCTTAATGGCGATGCTAAAGCAAAAGCAATATAATGTCTATCAATTAAATAAGCAAGTCTTCGACTTATATGTCGCAAAGAATGGTTATTTAGATAATTTGGATAAAAACGAAGTGAGAAAAACACTTGATACCGCTTATGAACAATTTAAAGCTACTCATCAAGATGTTTTAGATAATATCCAAAACAATAAAGAAATCTCTAATGAGGATGAAGAAGTCCTTAGAAAAGAGATGAAAGAATTTTTTGAAAACTTAAATCAATAATTTATGGCCCAAGAAGTAACAAGAATCAAAAAGAGAATCAAATCAGTTACTGGCTCTTATAAAATCACTTCCGCGATGAAACTAGTTTCCACAGTGAAATTAAAGAAGTGGAAAAATAAGATGTTAGCGACAAAAGAATACGCTATGCGCATTGATGAAATCGCAAAGAATGTTTTCTCTTACATTGAAGAAAGTAATAATCCTTATTTTGCTATTAACGCTAAAGCAAATAAGAATTTATATATCGTTCTTTCTTCCTCTTTAGGTTTATGTGGCTCATATAATAGCAACATCTTCCGCCTCGCGGATTCGCGCATTAAGGAAGATGATGATGCGATTATCTTAGGTAATAAAGCTATCGTCCATTATAAGGACGGCAAATTCAATAAGATTGAAGATTTCAAAGAATATTCTTCTATTAAAGATGAATACATCATTAAAAACATCGTTAATTATTTTTCTAAACAATATTTAGAAGGCGCATATAAAGAGATTCATCTCATTTATACCGCTTATAAGAACTCATTAGTGTTCCATCCATGTGACTATCTCATTCTTCCTTTACAAAGTGAAGAAAAGAAAAACATTGGTTATCCACCAATCATGGAACCAAATCAAGATGCCGTTATTAACTCTTTAGTGCCAATCTACTTAAAGAACTGCGTCTACGCTAAATTCTTAGAAAGCGAAGTTTGTGAACAAGCAGCAAGAAGTAACGCCATGGAAAACGCTACCAAGAACGCTGAAGAATTGCTCGAAAGTTTACAAATCGAATTCAACAAAGCTCGTCAAGGAGCAATCACACAAGAAATTACCGAAATTGTCGGTGCTAGTAATATGTAAGGAGGCAACAATATGGAAAAGAAAGTCTTAGGTACAATTAAACAAGTTGTCGGACCAATCGTCGATGTCCAATTTAAAGATCAACATCTTCCAGAATTATTAACGGCTTTAATTATTCCTTTAGAGGATAATAAAACCTTAACCGTGGAAGTGATGCAACACATCGGTGATGACGCTGTTAGATGCGTCTCTATGGGTCCAACAGAAGGTTTAGTCAGAGGTATGGAAGTGATATCTACTGAAAAACCAATCTCTGTCCCAGTTGGTAAAGAAACTCTAGGTAGAATGTTTAATGTTTTAGGTGAACCAATTGACGGCAAAGAACAAATCAAAGACGCGAAAAGAATGTCCATCCATAGACAACCTCCTAAATTTAAAGATCAATCAGTGAAAACTGAAATCTTTGAAACAGGTATTAAAGTTATTGATCTCCTTTGCCCATATGTTAGAGGTGGAAAAATTGGATTATTCGGTGGTGCCGGTGTTGGTAAAACTGTTTTAATTCAAGAATTAATGAATAACATCGCTAACGAAAAAGGTGGTATCTCTGTTTTCGCCGGTGTTGGTGAAAGAAGTAGAGAAGGAAACGATTTATATTACGAAATGAAAGAAAGTGGTGTTCTTTCTAAAACCGCCCTTATCTTTGGTCAAATGAATGAACCACCAGGAGCT
>JAGBLL010000054.1 GCA_017635465.1 Bacilli bacterium | reverse complement strand
TTTTGTGGTAAAATAAGGCATACAATACCTCCGTCGAACAGTTGTATTGTAACAAAAATAGGTGATTTCTTGCGATTTCACCTATTTTTCGTAAATTAAAAGGGGCTAAGTCACCTCATAGGTTTCTTAACAGCCCCTTATTTTCTTTCCATTACCATTTCTTTAGCGTATTCTAACTGCTTATCAGTAATCTTGCCAGAAGATATTAATGAAGCAATTTCATAAATCTTTTCGTCTAAAGATAATTCTTTAATCGTGGTGTATGTGCGGTTATTAGAAACGCTTTTAGAAATTCTAATATGGTGATCGCTAAGACTGGCTACCTGTGGTAGGTGTGTAATAGTGATGACTTGATGATTATATGCAATCTCTTTAATCTTTTTAGCGACCTTACTAGCGACATCTCCACTGATACCAGTATCAATTTCATCAAAGATAATAGTTTTAATTTTTTGCGCTTTGATATAGAGAATCTTGATTGCTAACATGATACGGCTTAATTCACCACCTGAAACAACTTTCGCTAAAGGCTTAAGACCTTCGCCAATATTAGTTTCGATATAAAATTCTACAGTATCGATACCGTTCTCATTAAAAATAGAAATATCGAGGTCTGGATCTTTTTCTTTACCATTGATTTGCACTTTGAAACGACATGATAACGCTAGTTCAGATAAGGTCTTTTCTAAATCTTTGGTAATACTTAAGCCAATATCTTCTCTAACTTTATGTAAATCATTAGCCCTTAAATATGTTTCATGATAAATAGTGGTTAGTTTATCTTTTTCTTCTTTGAGAAGTATTGAATAGTCTTCTTTATATTTAAGAAGCTCGTTTAATTCACTCTCATAAGTAAGTAATTCTTCAAATGTCTTGTTATATTTTTTCTTTAATGCATTAATCGCATGGCTTCTTTCAATCAAAGAATCTAAGCGGTTAGGGTCATAATTTAATTCATTAGCTTTATGCTTAATATCTTCAAAGATATCTTCTAATTCGTAATAAGCATTATCTAAACGTGATAAGTAGTCTTGGTATTCGTTTTGATATTCGGATAGCTTACTTATATTTTCTTTAATAGTGTAGATGTTGCTTAAAGAATCACCATCCATGAGTTCTTTACTTTCCATCAATAAAGAATAAATCTTATCGTAATTTTCTAATAACGAGATTTCAGAATTGATATCTTCTTCTTCGTTTTCATATAGCCCTAAAGCCTTAATTTCGTTATAAGCATATTCATATTCTTCCTGGTGGTGGTTGAATTCATCAATCTTCTTCACTAATGCTTTATAGTTATCATATTGCTTCTTTAGTTCATTAAAGCTTTCAAGATAACGAGTGACATATTGGTTAATCAATCGTGAATTAAAACCATCAACCATTGCTAGGTAGTTTTCGTTATTAAATAACTTAACCATATCAAATTGCTGATGAATATCTGCGATAAGTGACATGATATTCTTTAATTGCGTTAAAGTAACAGGAGTGTCATTGATTTTGATAACGTTTTTAGATGATGAAATTGTTCTTTTAATCTCTAAAAGGCCATCTTTTTCAGGAATGTTAGCGTTGTCCATAGCCGCTTTGATCAAAGGCGTTAAATTATCAAAAACACCTAAGACGGTAGCCTTTTCTTCCCCTTGTCTAATCATTTCTGAGGCCGCTCTTTCACCAAGAAGGAGGCCAATACAATCGATAATTAAACTTTTACCTGCCCCTGTTTCGCCGGTTAGAACAGTAAGACCATCCTTAAAAGCAATTTCGATGTCTTCAATAATGGCAAAATTTTGCACTTTTAATTTTATTAACATGTCTATATGATAACCATTTCTTAGATAAATATCACATGAATTTTGCACTTATATAAAAAACGATACCATTAAGCATACTTTTTAGAAAAAATAGCCGACATGGTGTTAATTTATTGTGCTTAAAAAGCGCTGAATAATACTGTTACAGAACTGTAAAATAGTAACTTTTTAACGCAAAAAGTAGGTGACTTATGACTTATTTTCAACTTTTTTAGTTCAAAATGTTGCAAAAATAAATATATAGAATTAAATTATTATTAATAATAAGGAGATTACTACCTATGGAAAACAAAAAGATTTTGCGTAACGCATGTATCGCTTTCGTTTTATGGTTAATTGCTGCATTAATCACAGGTATACTTGGCGTTAGCGATTTCTGTAATGGCGGTTATGCTGTTTCTCCTCAAACAGGAAGAATGCAAGCTTATGGCTTAAAGGCCGCTATTCAAAATTATGTCACAATGTGGAGCCCAGCCCGCTTCCCACATCCAACAGCCTACATTGGTGTAGTGCTTGTTTTCGTTGCTTTAACAATTGGCATTACAACAATCGTTTTAGCAATTAAGAAAAAGAAACCAATGATGCTTGTCACAGCATTCGTTGAAATTATCACAATTGGTTTCTTACCATTCATTTTCATTTTCGTCATCCCAATGGTCGAAATGGAAAAATTAAGAGCAGTCGCTTTACTCTTAATGGGTGGTGCAACAGGCTTGAATTTATTCGCTATCTACTTCGCAACATTACCAGTTAGTAGAGAACTCTTAGGCTTATTAGACAAAGCCGCTGGTAACGAAAGAGCTGAAGAAGAAGCTGAAGAACCAAAAGAAAAAGAATGCTGCTGTGAAGGTAAAGAAGGTTTAGACGAAGAAGCAGTCAGAGCTTTAGTTAAAGAAGGCGTTGACGCTCACGTCGAAGAATACCATCAAGAAAAAGAAGAAGAACCAGCACCAGCACCAGCTCCAGTTGAAGAACCAGAGCCAGAACCAGAAGAAGAACCTGAATACGAAGACGAAGAAGAAGCTTCTGAAGGTGAAGAAGTCGCTGCAGCAGGTGGCTTAGTCATTAAAGGGAAGAGAAAAAGAAGATCATTCGAAACTCGCTTAAGAAACAGCGAATTCGATCTCCGTCATAAATATTACGACCTCCGCGATTATATTAAATGGTATGGTTTAAGAAACCGTGTCTCCATTCCAGGTGATACATTCTCTTATAAGAGACAACGTTATATCTTCGTTACAATCGTTGGTAAACACCTCCGTGTCTACTCACAACTCAATCCAGATGATTATGCAGAAAGCACAATCCCAGTCGAAAGAGCAGAAGCGAAGAAATACGAAGATCTTCCATGCTTACTCCGCGTTAAGAGTGACTTATCTTACCGTAGAGCAAAGAAACTCGTCGATGATTTGATGGCCAAGATTGGCATGGACAAACCAGACGAAGATGAACCAAAAGAAACACAAAAACAAGACTAAGGTTCATTAAAAACACAAATTAAACCGTTAGCACTCGCTAGCGGTTTTTTCATAATTAGCATAATAGTCTTATATTCATAGCAAATATCTTTGTTTCTTGTAACAAAGACCTAATGTAAAATTAAAACATAAATAATTCTATAGGGGGAATTTAATCATGAAAAAAGGAAAACTTCTTGTCTCGTTAGCAGCATTAAGTTTATTGCTCGTTGGTTGCAATAAACCAGCAGACAAATCTGATGCTTCCAAGGCTGCAGGTACTTCTCAACCAGCATCAGCACAACCATCATCAAACAAACCATCATCATCCGCTACTCCATCTTCAAAAGCTCCAGCGGTTCCAACACCAGATGCTACTCAAGCATTAGTGACACAAGAAACGACACCAACCGAAGGTGGTGCTGGTGAAACCATTACATGGAATGCTCAAGATGCTAATAAAGAAGCATCTGATGGCTTCGATTCAAATGGTAAATTCAAAGCCACAGGCGACTATGTTCAATACACATTCAACGCCACAATGAAGATGACGGCTAGACTCTACGTTGAAATGCCACCAAGAAATGACAATGTTTGGGATAGAGAAACTGAAACAGGTCACCAAACAATTTGGTACAACTGGCAAGATGGTGATGATTGGAAATACAATGTCCAAGTCAATACTATCGATGTTGATCAATCCAAAATGGGCACATACAAAGTTAACGAACAAGATATTGAAATTAAATACTTAGTATACACTGACTTCTTAGCGGATGGCGCATCAACACTCTTTGCTCCATGGTTCGAATTCGAAGTCTTACAAGGTAGAAACACCATTAGAATTGAACGTAACCTTGGCTACTCTGTCAGCATGAAATCATTCAAAGTTCTAGGCTTAAGAGTTGCGAACTAATTAACCAATTAATTAGATAACCACTAGTTCGCTAGTGGTTTTCTTTTTGCCTAAAAAGGCAAGAAAAAAGACACATTAATGTGTCTTAATTTCCTTAAATGGTGGCTCAGGCCGGGAGCGCGCCGGCGACACTCAGATTTTCAGTCTGATGCTCTACTAACTGAGCTACCGAGCCATTCCTTTAAAAAAGCGCTGGCGGATCTGACGGGAATCGAACCCGCGGTCTTCTCCGTGACAGGGAGACATGTTAACCGCTACACCACAGATCCGTGTTAAAGCGCTTTTATATTATCAATTAAAATGAAAATAATTGCAATAGTTTATTTATCTAAATTTATAAAAAACGCAGAGAATGTTCTCCGCGTCTTTTTAATTTCATTAAAGTCTAGTAATTTTCGACTCTTAATTCGAAATATGATTGTGGATGTCCACAAGCTGGGCAAATCTTTGGTGCTTCTTTACCAACGTGGATATGGCCACAGTTTCTACACTTCCAAACGACAACATCTGGGGCGATGAAGATTTTACCGCCTTGAACTTTTTCTAAAAGTTTAAGATATCTTTGTTCATGTTCCGCTTCGATCTTAGCAACGAGAGCGAACTTAGCAGCAATTTCCATGAAGCCTTCTTCTTTGGCTTCTTCCGCCATCTTCTTATACATATCGGTCCATTCGAAGTTTTCGCCTTCAGCAGCGGCTTTTAAGTTTTCGACTGTGGTTGGGACTTGACCATTATGAAGATATTTGAACCACATCTTCGCATGTTCTTTTTCATTTTCAGCTGTTTCTAAGAAAATAGCAGCGATTTGTTCGTAGCCTTCTTTTTTAGCTTGGCTAGCAAAATAAGTATATTTATTTCTTGCTTGCGATTCACCAGCAAAAGCCATTTGTAAATTCTTTTCGGTTTTACTACCTTTTAATTCCATAATATGTAATCTCCTTAGATTTAGTTTATGTGATATTTGATAATTTATCAATTATCTTTATTGCTAATTTTCTGCTTTATTATCTGTTCTAATAAAGAAAGCAAAAGCATAAAGATAATCGCAAATAAGGAATAGGCAAAAACATCCACTAAATTGGTTGGATCTGCCTGTTGGACGTAGTGGATAACACTACCTAAACCATTCCTTGTATAACCAGTTAAAACTTCCGCCATAATTTCTAATTTGAAAGATAAAGAAAAACTAGAAGCCACACCGACAATAATATAAGGAATCGATAGTGGTAGTTTTATGAATAAAACTCTTTTGAAATAATTAGCCCCGTCCAAACGTGCAGAATAGATTAACTGTTTATCGACTTTCCTAATGCCACCCGCTACAGCCTCATATAATATTGGAAAACAAACAATTACCACAACAAATATAGGCGCGTCTCTAGGCGCGGCAAGAACAATAAATAAGAAAACTAATGCCACTGTCGGAAGACTTTTAATCACGGTCATTAAAGGCTTTAAAAAGTCATATACCTGTTGATGATTACCCGCAATTATTCCAACAACTAAAGCCAATACAAAAGAAATAAGAAAACCGATCACCATTCTTAAGAATGTAAAACCTAAGCAAGCATAAGAATAGGGGTCGGTTAATAATTCACCGAATTTACCAAAAGTGGCGATAGGTGAAGGGAATATTCCTCCGTTAACATCAAAGCATAGCGAAAGGATAAACCATAGGGCAATAACAAATAAAATGCCTAGGGCAAAGAGAATAGTTTTATTAGAAATAAACTTCCTCATTAAGTCCCTCAATATTGAAGAGCTTTAAGAAGTTTTCAATAGCCGCTTTATTATCTTTAGCGTATTCAAAACCTAAGCCCATGCCATTGTTGTTCTTAGTAACAGCGGTGGCCATACTAGGAGCAATACCATAGACAGTTTGTACTTCGGTAACATCTTTTAATGAATCATTAATGACATCTGGATTGCTAATTGCATTGTTAATATCCGCTTTTAAAGATTCCAAGAATGCTTTTGCGGTATCTTTATTGACACTGTTTTTCACAAAAACAGAAGCTTGGAATAAAGCCTTATTATCTGATTTCTCTTTATATTTAGCTTGCATATCTGCATAAACGGCATAGCCTTTATCAGCGTTTTTTGTTAACACCGTTTGTAAAACTGGTTGTGCTAATAAAACATAATTTGGAACAATGTTTTTACCTGATTCAGCATCAACGAATTGGCCAGCATTAACAGCAGCGGCTGCATCACTAACAGCACTGACGTAATGAACGTTAGTGTCATAGTCATTACCATAAACATAATGGAACACTTTGTCTGGGACATTGCCTTTTTGGAAAAGGAGAATGGTGTCGTTAGCGTCAAGTGTCTTATTCTCATCGTTATTCATGCTAAGAAGATAGAAGTTACCAAATGTGATTGTAGCGGCGATTTGATATTCTGCCTTCTTATTGACGATTGCTTGGATACCAGCATTAGTTGGTAAAACAACAACATCCTTTTTGCCAGTGACCATTTGTGGAATGATACCTTCAGCTGGATTAGCGTTAGTTTCAAAATTGGTTTGGTTAGCATATTTATAGAACGCTAACGCAGGAGCGCCGGTTGGTGTGATGACACTCAATGTTGAGCGATCATATTCTTTAACTTCTTCTTTTGATGAAGCTTTTGGTGTGCCACAACTTGTTAGCAGTGTGACGGCTGCGATTAATGTTAATAATTTTTTCATTTTTAGAATTTCCTCCTTGGTAATTATAAAATAATTCACTATAATAATATGTGACGTAGGTCACACAATAACTATGAAAATACAACTTTTAAACGTTTTAACAAAAAAAGAACACAAATTAGTGAAAGGTTACCAGGTCACTAAAAACAGTGTTATTCATCATGAAGGTGACACTTGTGAATCAATAGGTGTCATCGTCTCTGGTAAAGTCGATATCGTTTCTTATTCTTTCCAAGGTAAGGAACTAATTCTTAACTCCTTAAAAGCGGGAGAAATTTTTGGCAATAACTTAATCTTTTCAAGTGAGCCAATCTTTAAAGGCGATGTCATTGCAAAAGAAAAATGTGTCATCGCTTTTATCAATAAAGAAAACCTATTGTTCTTATTGCAAAATAATAAAGACTTTTTAGAACTATATTTAAAAGCCCAATCTGACTTTGGTAAATCTCTTAACGCTAGAATCCAATTATTATCTTTTACTAATGCTGAAGAAAGACTTCAATATTACGCTAGTAAAAATGACAATGTGATCATCTTTAAAAATGTCACAACATTAGCCGCTCAAATAGGTATTCAAAGAGAGACTTTATCTCGTTTATTAACGTCATTAGTAAAGCGCCATCTCATTAAAAAAGAGAAAGGCAAAATTACTTTCGTTAAGAAAAAGCGTTAACCTACCTGTTAACGCCATAGATTTCTAATAAATTTTCGTAAAGGGCAAGTCTTGTTGCTAAGCCAACGCCACCTGGAACTGGAGTTTGAAGTCCAACAGGTAAATTAGGAATCGCATCACCCTTTAATCCTTCATCAGTTCTAGAGATGCCAACATCAACGATAACGGCATCTTTTTTATAGGTGAATCTATTATCTAAGAACCCAGCTTTACCAATTGCTACAACAATGATATCTGCGTGAGCGATATAGAACGCCATATCTTCAGCAGTGGTTTTGCTGTGCAAAACAGTGACGTTCATATTTTCTTTAAGCAAGAGTTTTGCCATTGGCTTACCAACGATATTGCTACGTCCGATGACAACAGCGTTCTTACCTTGCATTTGGATCTTTTCAAAATGTAAATAATTGATAATACCTTTTGGGGTGCATGGAATTAAGCTTGATAATGGGTGGAATCCATCAACATCTTTTTTAGGATCAACCGCTAATTTGATAACTTCTTCATCGATACCTTTAGGTAATGGCATTTGAACGATAAACCCATCATGGATATTATCTTTGTTTAATTCGTCTATAACCTTCAATAATTGTTCTTGAGTTGTTTCTAATGGTAACTTTATAAGGTCGGCTTTAATGCCTAATTCATCTGCGTCTTTTAATTTACCACGCACATAAGCATAGCTAGCGGCGTCTTCGTTAACTTGCACGATAGCGATGCATGGTTTTCTATCTAAAGTTGCGACTAATTTTTTAATCTCTTCTTTACGAAAAGCAACGTATTCTTTAATGGTCATATTACTTCACCAATTCGCATAATTCTTTCGCGGTATATTGTCTTAATTTAATACCCGCTAATTCGAGCATTTTCCTACTAGCTTGCACACCAATTGTGTCAGCGTATTTATTTTCTAAATAAACAATCTCTTTAATACCCACCTGTACGCATGCTTTCGCGCATTCGTTACATGGGAATAATGTCACGTATAAGCGGCAGCCCTTAAGCGCGCTACCATTACGCGTATTTAAAATGGCGTTAAATTCTGCGTGACAGACATAGAGATATTTAGAATCTAAACCTTCGCCTTTGTTCCATGAAAGTTTTGATTCATCAACACCTTTTGGCATACCATTATAGCCAATAGAAACTACTTTATTATCGTCATCGACGATACATGCGCCTACTTTTGTATTGGGATCTTTGCTTCTTAAAGCGCTTAAAGAAGCGATACCCATAAAGTATTCATCCCAAGAAATATTATTGTTATCCATATAAGAATTATTATAATGATATTTGATTTGAAAACAACTTAATATTATCATATTAATACTATGGCAATTGTTGGTATTGATAAACTCTCATTATTAGATTACGAAGACAAGGTTTCTGTCGTTTTATTTTCCCATGCTTGCAATATGCGCTGCCCATTTTGTCATAATGGTGCAGCCATCTTAGGCGCTAGCAAAGAAGATGAAATTGACTTTAATGAAATATTAGATTTTTTAAAGACCAGAAGAGGGCTTATTGACGCTGTTGTTTTCACTGGTGGTGAACCAACGATGGAGCCTGATTTGAAGGTTAAGATAAAAGCGGTTCGTGACCTTGGTTTTTTAATTAAACTAGACACTAATGGCACTAACCCAGAAATCGTTAATAATCTACTTGATGAAGGGCTTGTTGATTATGTTGCAATGGACATTAAAAACTGTCCAAGCTTATATGCCGAAACAGTGGGCTTAAAATGCATCAATATTGAAAACATTAAAAAGAGCATTTCTATTATTATGAAGAAAGCCCCTGATTATGAATTTAGAACAACATTAGTGAAAGAATTCCATGAAAAGATGGACTATCAGGAATTCTTAAATCTGATTAAAGGCGCTAAAAGATTATATTTGCAAAAGTTTGTGGACCGTGAAGGATGCATTAAAAAAGGCCTCCACGATGTTGACGAAGTGGAAGCCAGTAAATTAAGAGATTATTTGTCTTCAGAAATTCCTGAAGTTAATCTACGTGGTTATTAACGATTATTAATCATTAAATATTTATCAATAAAGACGCTAGCAATAGAGGCATCGCCAATCGCTGAAGCCACTTGACGAACGTCTTTTTTTCTGGTGTCGCCTACGGCGAATAAACCAGGAAGAGATGTTTCCATCTTTTCATTTGTTATAATGAAGCCGTGTTCATCAGTTTCCACTAAAGATTTGAATAAATCGTTTTGTGAAACTTGACCGATAGCGACGAAAACATTGTTTGTTGGATATTCATGAACAGTGTGGTCCATTGTGTTTTCAAAACGTAAACCCGCTAATTCATTTTGTCCTAAATAAGCGACAAGATTCATATTGTGAGTAATATGGATATTATCTTTTTGTCTAAGTCTATCGATGAGAATTTGATCAGCAAAGAAACGATCAAATAATGTAAACATATAGACGTTAGAACATGTTTGAGCAAGCATTAAGGCATATTGTAATGCAGTGTTAGCATCCCCGATTAAATAAACATCTTTATCTTTATAGAATGCCCCATCACAAACAGCGCAGAATGAGATACCTTTACCAATGAATTCTTCTTCGTTAGGAAGGTTCATTTTACGATGTTTAACACCATTAGCTAAGACAACAGCTTTTGCTTCGTATGTATGGTAATTAGTGGTGACTTGAAATACGTCTTCAACCTTTAAAATTCTTTGCACTTCTTCAAGCTCAAATTTAGCGCCTAAATCTAATATTTGTTCAAAGAGATTGCCAGCGAAATCTAAGCCAGAAATTTCTTTAGTTCCGGGAATATTTTCCACTCTTGGTGAATTAGCAATTTGGCCACCAAAGTTTTCTTTTTCAAGGATCATGACTGAGCGTCCAGCCCTCAACAAATTGAGGGCGACACTCATTCCTGCGGGACCACCGCCAACAATAATGACATCAATCATATTAGTTTAAACTCTCGATGTAACCTTTAATGTTAGAAGCGTTTTCAAAGACATCGTTTGAACCATCTGCCTTTGGAACAATTAATGTTGGAGCTTTTCTAACGCCAAAGGCTTTTGTTTGTTCAACGTTTTCTTCAGCGTCAACAACGTTATATTTGATACCAGCTTTATCTAAAAGCATCTTAGCCATCTTGCAGTTTGGGCATGTCTTTGTGGCGAAGAGTAAGATTTCGTTTGTCGCGACTTTTTCTTCTTCACATTCCTCTTGACTACCTAAAACGTCAGTGATTTTGTGTGTGAGTTTAGATTTTGAAGGCTCGTAAACTTTACGGTGTTGGAATTCCTCTGTCTTACCATCATTCCAGTTTTGAACTGGTCTATAGTAACCAGTAATACGGCTATAGACTTCGATTCTCTTACCACATTTTGGACAGACATATTGTTCACCGGTGATATAACCATGGTCTTTACATACAGAGTATGTAGGAGACATTGTGTAATAAGGAATGTGATAGTTTTCAGCAATCTTTCTAACAAGGTTCATACATGATTTCCAGCTTGGTAATTTTTGACCTAAGAAGCAGTGGAAAACTGTACCGGATGTATAAAGAGTTTGTAATCCATCTTGAATATCAAGAGCTTTATAAATATCTTCTGTATAACCAACTGGTAAGTGTGAAGAGTTGGTGTAATATGGAGTTCTACCATTTTCAGAAGCAGTAATGATATCTGGATATAAAGCTTTATCGTGTTTTGCTAAACGATAGGCAGTGGATTCTGCTGGTGTGGCTTCTAAGTTATATAAGTCACCATATAATTCTTGATAATCAGAGAGTTTATTTCTCATGTGATTCAAGACTGCTTTTGTAAATTCAATAGATTCAGGATTTGTTAAATCTTTTCTAATCCAACGAGCATTTAAGCAAGCTTCGTTCATGCCGACTAAACCAATAGTGGAGAAGTGGTTATTGAAGTTACCTAAATATCTCTTGGTGTATGGATATAAACCCGCTTCCATTAATGTGGTAATGGTGTTTCTTTTGACCTTTAAGCTACGAGCGGAGATATCCATAATGTGATCTAATCTTCTATAGAAGTCTTCTTCATCAGTGGATAAATAAGCAATTCTTGGCATGTTAATTGTGACAACACCAATACTACCTGTTGATTCACCAGAACCGAAGAAACCACCAGATTTCTTTCTTAATTCTCTTAAGTCAAGTCTTAAACGGCAGCACATACTTCTAACATCACTTGGTTCCATATCGGAGTTGATGTAGTTAGAGAAATATGGTGTACCGTATTTCGCGGTCATTTCGAATAATAATTTATTATTTTCTGTTTCTCCCCAGTCGAATGTACGAGTGATGGAATAGGTTGGAATTGGGTATTGGAAACCTCTACCGTTCGCGTCACCTTCAATCATGATTTCGATGAAGGCTTTGTTAACCATGGCCATTTCTTCAACACAATCTTTGTATTTGAAGTTCATTTCTTTACCACCCACTAAACAGTTGAGTTCCGCCATATCGTTTGGCACAACCCAGTCTAATGTAATGTTAGTGAATGGAGCTTGGGTACCCCAACGGGATGGTGTATTAACACCGTAAATGAACGATTGAATGCATTGTTTAACTTCTTTATATGTTAAGTGATCAACTTTAACAAATGGCGCTAAATATGTATCGAAACTGGAGAAAGCTTGAGCGCCAGCCCATTCGTTTTGCATAATGCCTAAGAAGTTAACCATTTGGTTACATAATGTGCTTAAGTGGTTAGCAGGGGAAGAAGTGATCTTGCCAGGAACGCCACCTAAACCTTCTTGGATTAATTGTTTTAATGACCAACCAGCGCAGTAACCAGTTAACATTGATAAGTCGTGGATGTGAATATCAGCGTTTCTATGAGCGTTAGCGATTTCATCATCATAGACTTCACTTAACCAGTAGTTCGCGGTAACCGCGCCACTGTTTGATAAAATCAAACCACCGACAGAATATGTGACGGTACTGTTTTCTTTAACACGCCAGTCGTTAATCTTTAAGTAGTTATCAACAACGTTCTTATAGTTTAAGTTTGTTTCTTTGATATCACGTAAATTTTGATGTTGTTTACGATAAATCATATAAGAACGAGCGACATCGACATAACCGGCTTGGATGAGCACGATTTCAACAGAGTCTTGAACATCTTCAATACCGATTGTTTCGTTAACAACTTTTCTATTAAAGTCGCTTGTGACTCTTAAAGCGAGCATTTCGATAATGTCATGATTATAGAATTTGTGTTCCGCCATGAAAGCTTTTTCAATAGCGTTCTCAATTTTGGTAATGTCAAACTCTTCAACATTGCCATCTCTTTTTTTAATTCTTAGCATAAAAACTCTCTCCTTATTATTCCTAATTATATTTAAAAGCAGTTTCCTCATTCTGCTTGTCATTTGACTATCTAAGTGGTGGTGACACACCAAATAGGAGTGAAATAATATTATAAATATTTAGGGCAATTTTAAATATAAAAAAACACAAATTTAGACACTGTCTAGTTTTGTGATTTTTTCTCTTTGCAACACTATTTAATTAGTGTATATAGGGCTATTTATTTTCTTTATCTGAACGGTCCACATTGAGGGTGCTGAAGATGTTATAAGCCATTTTCGCCATCTCTTGTGGTGGAAGGTCTAAACCTAATTCAAACCAGAGCAATAAGATGTTAGCGATACCACCCGCTAAGAAGGCGGCGATAATTCTATTAGTGATAATATTATTTTCTGTTGTTAAAGACATGTGATTAGCAAGATATGAACCATAATCGGTAAATTTCTCCACTAATAAATTTTCTTTTCTCGCTCTTTTTAAAACAGTAACTTGACGAGCGTAGATCTTCATGTAATTAAAGACTTCTAACAAGAAGGAATAAATATCATCGATATGTTTTTCATTAATGATTTGGAAGAAATCTTCAAATCTTTCATCGCAGTAGTTAATGAAAATATCTTCTTTGTTATTAAAATAACGATAGAAAGACATTCTTGAAACACGAGCTTTAGAACAGATATCAGTAACACTGATTGAATCATAGTCATATTTAGACATCAAATAATACAAAGAAATAGTGATGTAATCCTTAGTGCTGTGCTTTTTAGCAATCATGTTCTTTCCTCCAATTTTCCGTTACAAATGTAACACAGTGAAATGTTACAATCAATTATATTATGTCACAAATTAGCAAAATGTCACACTTATTATAAATAAACTTGTGAGAAATGCTTATTATCTATAAAATAGAACTATGGAAAAATGCACTAGAAAAGTTAATTCATATACCGTCACTCGTTCAGTTTATCTAATGGGTTTATTTGATTGGAAGCTAGTCAAAGAAGAAAAACATGAAAATGCTCCTAGTGTTTTATATTTCGAAAGAAATGAAAACGTCCCATATTATCAAGAAATGGTGGAAGCGGAAAAAGACACAGAACCTAAATTATTACCTTTCTGGTCATTAATCGCTGTTGTAGCATTAGCGTTTACTATTATGACTGTTTATCTCATCTTATGGCTAAGCATGAGAGAAACATTCAGTTCGATTAAATATTTTTATTTTTTCTTCATCCCAGCGATGGTTTTATTATTAGTGGATACTTTATTGTTCTATCTACGCAGTAGACAATTAATGAAATATCTCCAAAATGAAGACGCTGTTGTTAAAAAGGCAGAAGAAAGAATGAAAGCAATCAAGGAAAAATATGGAAAGTAAGTATATTGCTGTTAAATTAAAAGAAGCTGAAGAGAAAATCGAATATTATACTTCTTTCGGTTGGACTTTAGTGGGTGATATGGAAGAATTACCAGGTGGTAAGATTGGTCTTTCATTTGAAAGAAATAGAAAAGAACTCGCTTCTTTTGACAAAATCAGAAACGCTGAAAAAGCTTACGCTGAAATATCTCGTCCATTTCCTTTATTAGGCTTCATCTTTTTAGGCATCGCTTCCATTCTTTTAGCGTTATATTTTGTTTTACAAAAATCATTCCAGTTTTACATTATTTTCCTTTTTACTTCATTAGTGTTTTATGGTCTAACCATTTATATGATGATTATCTTTTTAATCGTCTCCATTAAAAGAAAAGGCTTACAAAAAAAGATCATCAAAAACGTCGGTATTGAAGCGGGAACAATTAGATCGTTACCACTTAAAAACAATATCGAAAGAGAGACCGATGACACTTGGTTAATCGCTAATAATTTGTAAAACTGACTCAAATAATAAAAAAGTAGTAAAAATAAAGTGCAACTTTATTGACAAGCACTTTCTTTTTATTTATTATTCAAGCATTGTAGGAGGGAGTAACTATGTTAAAACTTGTCGATATAAAGAAAAATTACATAATGAAAAACCAGGAGCCAGTGAAGGCTTTACGAGGTGTCAGTGTTAACTTTAAACAAAACGAATTTGTTGCCGTCCTTGGTCCCTCAGGATGTGGCAAAACTACATTTTTAAACATTATCGGTGGTTTAGATCGCTATAGTGAAGGCGATTTAATCATCAAAAATAAATCCACGAAAAACTATACCGATTATGATTGGGATACATATCGTAACCATTCTATCGGTTTCGTTTTCCAAGCTTATAACTTAATTGGTCACCAAACAATCGCTAAAAACGTTGAACTAGCATTAACTATTGCGGGTGTTGACAAAAAAGAGAGAAAAGAAAGAGCCTATGCCGCTTTAGAAAAAGTTGGCTTAAAAGGCATGGAAAAGAAAAGACCAAACCAACTTTCTGGTGGTCAAATGCAAAGAGTCGCTATTGCTAGAGCATTAGTGAACAATCCAGAAATCTTATTAGCCGATGAACCAACCGGCGCTCTTGATAGTGAAACAAGCGTCCAAATCATGGACTTACTAAAAGAAGTCGCTAAAGATAGATTAGTCATCATGGTCACCCATAACCCTGATTTAGCGGAACGTTACGCGACACGTATCGTCAACATGTTTGATGGTGTCATCACTGGTGATAGCAATCCTTTTGATGGTAAAGGCGAAAAATATGATGATGAGGAAGTCACAAATAAAGGCAAAAAGAAAAAGAGCTCCATGTCATTCTTAACAGCGACAAGCTTATCTATCGCTAATTTGTTCTCTAAATCCAAAAGAACAATACTCGTCGCTATCGCTGGTAGTATTGGTATCTTTGGTGTTTCAACCGTTTTAGCGGCATCTACTGGTGTCCGTCGTTATATCGATAACATGCAAGATGATATGCTATCTAGTTATCCTTTATCCATCGCTGAAGAATCAGTGGACATGTCTTCTTTAATGACTGGCCTATATCAAGATCCAGATAGCAAAATCGCTGAATTTGATACCACAACTGAAGTTGGTTTAAATTCCATGATTGACTACTTAATGAATAGATATAGTGATTTCACATCAGTTAAAACAAACACAATTGATGAAAACCTCGTTCAATTTGTTAATGATATTCCAAGTCAATACGTTTCAGCGACATCATTTAGCTATGGTATTGACCCCACAAATAACATCTTTACTGAATGGAAACCAAGCGATAATGAAGAAACAATGCAAATATCTTTAAATGGTTTAACTCAACGTTACATCGCTGAGCTTAAAACTGTTGAAGGTTTCTCTCAATATGCTTCTTATGTCGATTTATTTACCGACTTCATGAAATTATTACCTGGTGAAGAAGATTACATCTTAAGCCAATATGACTTATTAGGCGATTCGCATTTCCCACAAAATGAAAATGAAATCATGTTAGTGGTGCAAAATGATACAACATTAACTGACTTAGTTTTCGCTCAACTTGGCTACTACCAAGAAGAAGAAGTCATGAACATCGCTAAAAAGGCCATTAAGAAATATGACCCAGAACACACTGAAACAGATGCTGAATTAGATGAAAAATATCCATATAAGACATCTTTCAAATACGAAACATTATTAGGCAAGAAATTAACCTATTATCCACATGACACACTTTATCATTATGATGATATTCCAGTGAGACCATATAAGACATATAACACTGTTTTAAGAAATGGCACTAATGATGAATTCTATTCACTTCAATATAGTAGCAATGTCTCATCAAGTTTCATTAAAGGTATTGTCTATAATGGCACCCATATCAAATTAGATCCATTCAATCACGATACAATTTACGCTATCAAGATGAAACCAAGTTTTGACCCATCAACAATTATGGGTGGTGGTTCATCTACTAATTTTGAAGATTTAATCGCTGATCCTGAATCAACTGATCCATTAGAAAGTGACCCATCATTTGGTAAATTCTTATCATTTGATTTAGAAAGTGCAAGAGCGTTAATCACTGGTAGTGGTACTCCTGATTACACAAAAATCGGTTATATGGAAATCGAAAAAGACACTGATGCCGCTACTGTTAATTCTTTAGTGGGTGCGATTATGGGTACGCCAGGCACACCTTACACTGCAAATAAGCAATCAAAAGACGAAATGGAAACAGTGACTGGCTATCAATATAGTGCTACTGTTGAAGATAGTTGGACAAATGGTACTGAACTTAAAATCGCTGGTATCTTAAGACCAAAGAAAGGCGTTTCGTTTGGTTGCTTAAGCCGTGGTGTTTATTACACTAAAGCATTCCAAGATAAATACATTAACGACGCTAAAGAAAGCAAAATCATCAGAGATGAAGGGCGTGGTTTTGAAAGCTTTATTAATCAAGGTAGACATAACGCTGAATTATATAACGCTTATGTGACATTTAGATATACAGATTGGACTGATCCAGATAATCCTGTCTACAACACATTTGGTTATGCTTCTAGCTTAAACGGTGACTTAAATTCATCATTTGGTTCATTATTATCAAGCATTACAGGCACTAATTATGCTAGTGAAAACGCGACACACTTCCGTTCATTATGTGGCTTAAAGATTGTTGAAAACGCTGATGACAGTGGTGTCATTACTTCTAGAGAATTCAAGAAATTACCAGAAAGAATGTCTATCTATCCGGTTAATTTCGAAACCAAATCACAAGTTAATAAATACCTTGATAAATGGAATAGTGATGAAACAATTACGTTAAGTAATGGTACAGTTTTAACTCCAAAAGATAGAGACGAACTTACCTATACAGATACAATCTCTATCATTATCACAGTTATTGACACAATGATTACAATCATTACTACCGCATTAGTCATCTTTACATCATTATCACTAGTGGTCTCATCCTTCATGATCGCGGTTATTACTTATATCTCGGTTATGGAAAGAGTCAAAGAAATCGGTGTCATCCGTTCTCTTGGTGGTCGAAAGAAAGATGTTTCTCGTTTATTTATTGCCGAAAACCTTGTCACAGGTGTAATGTCAGGTATTATCGGTTTAGTAATAACCGAAGTAGTGTGTATCATTATCAATCTTATTATCGGTAACTTTGGCGTGCCGGCTATCGCAGTATTAACATTACCAATCATAGGCATTATGCTTGCTTTATCCGTTGTCTTAAGTGTTGTTGCTGGTTTAATTCCAAGTATGCATGCTTCTAGACAAGATCCAGTCACTGCCTTAAGGAGTGAATAATGAAGAAAGTTGCATTAATCTCTTTAGGTTGCGCGAAAAACCTTGTCGATAGTGAAAATATCCTTGGTCTTTTGCTCAAGAATCACTATGAAATAGTGAACAACAAAGAAGAAGCGGATATTCTCATCATCAAT
>JAGBLL010000053.1 GCA_017635465.1 Bacilli bacterium | reverse complement strand
AGCATCAATAATAGCAATCATCTTGCTTGGGAATGGGATAGAATCAGCTTTTTTAAAATAATAGCCTTCCCCATCCACTCTTTCGTGATGATATAAGATCCAGTCCGCAATATAATCAAAAGACTTAATAGGTCTTAATAGTCTAACACCAGCTTGAGGATGGGTACGCATTATTTGTTGTTGTTCTTCGGTTAGATTACCTTCGTTATTTAATATTTCTGCTGGCAATTCTAATTTACCAATATCATGGAATAAGGCCGCATATTCTAAAGAGATAAGATTATAATCGCCTTTATAATGACGTGGTAAATGTTTATAAAAGACTGTCATTAAATTTTTAACATGTAAACTATGTCCTCGGAGACTAGGTGCTTTTGAATCAATAACACTAATTAATATTTGAGCAATCTCAAGCGATCTTTGTTTTGATGTTTTAATTAAACGATTTAATAAAATAATGACAAGTGTTACAAATAAACTACCAAAGAACAAGATAAAGGCGGTGACCAAACTAGGATCAGCGTATATTGCAACATAGATATATCCGATTAAAAAGAAGATGATAAGAATTAGTCCGACGATAATCATCGCACTATCTTTTTTAACACCACCGGAAATAACATCTTTCATCCTAAATGCAAAGATAATATAAAAAACAATATTCGATACCATGTTAATAGCGCCAAGCCAAATTAAAATTAAAATTAATGTTTCCATACCAATATCCCAATTACTAATCATTATAAGCGCATTTTAGAAAACATTTATCTTTTTTATAAAATAATAAAAAATCAAAACTATGATAAATGTGACTATTTTGATAGGAATAATCACAAAATCCAAAAATAGAAGAATAACCTAAAAAAGTGATAGGCGGCGCTATCACTTATTCAGATTGTTGTTTAATGATTATTTTTCAAACCATTCATAGCCACAAGATAGACAAACGAAGTGGTATTTTCCGTCTCCTGGAGTTGTTTCAACATACGTACCAGTGGTCATCGCGTGACATTGTGGGCAAGCTTTATTAACTTTTTTGCCTTCAGGATCAACACAAACACCACCGTTAACTGAATTTAATTGTTCTTCAGTTAATTCAACGCCTTCTTGTTTTGCAAGAGCAAGTAATTCTTTTTCATTCTTACATTTGCTTGCTTTTTCAAGTTGCTCTTTGCTTAAGCCTTTCAATAATTCTTCTTTCATACTCTGATCTCCCCTTTTCATTATTTTATCTATAAACTTTATATTTTTATTATACGTTTAGATGATGGTTTTCAACCACTCATTAACACTAGCTATCATCACTTCTCTAGAAACGTTATATTTGCTTTGTAATGTTGGAACCACGATCGGTGGTTTTAACTCTTTATCTTCCTTAATCTCTTTAGGAAGTTCATATTCCTTAAGATTATGTGCTTTTCTATATACGTTCTCATGAGCGTTTATTAATAACATGTATCTCTTTATTTCTTTTTTATCAATTAGTGATTGATCAATCTTGGTGAAGGAATAAAGGTCCACTAGATGTTTATATGGTCTAACCAATTCGTTTAATAAGGTAACAGCCTTTTCTGCGATGCAATATTCAATTTCAACACCTCTAAAGTTAATGCCTTCGTAAGAATATTGTTTGCTTTTAACATCTTTTAAGAATTTAATCTTCTTTCCTTCTATTTGCCCTAATAGTCCGTTAACTCTAGTAAAGCAAGTAAAGGTACCGCCATAGAAATTCTCTGTATCTTCGGCATAGAACAAATGAATATCACCAAAGGCTTTCTTTAGTGCTTTCTCCACGACTTCTTTTTCATCATTAAAAATAATATCGACATCTTTTGTGTATCTAGCGTGGTCTTTTAGATAATATTGGCATAATAAACCACCGATAACATAAAAGTCTAAGTCCATGTTAACTAACTTTTCTAAGACTCCTTTAATGGATGGATCAATTTTGCCGATATTGATGATTTGCATAGATGTCGGTTCCTTTGCTAGCTATATAGTAGCATTATGACTGTCACAAAAGTGTCACATAAAACAAAAAAGCATTCAAACCATGAATGCCATTATTGATTTACTGATTTCTTACCAATATCAATCAAATATTTTTCTAAATAAACATCATAAAGAATATCGATTGGAACTTTTTTAGCTTTATATCTTTCAGAAAGCAAATGAATGATATCAACAGGAATATAAATATCATCGCCTTCATAATAGAATTTAGATTCAATTTCCACTAAATGGGCAATCGCATCACTCACTCTATTGAATTCAAAATCTGGGGATTCCATATAATATTTTTCAATGCTCTTAGTGACATGCTTATTTGTTAAATTATGCAGTAATCTTATAAGTTGAGTAACACCAAAGCTAATAGACATCATTAACAGCAAAGAAAGAGGCCAGGGCATAACAGAATTGGTGTGATAATGATCCTTCCATACTTTAGCAACGAAGACCATGATGAAATAAACAATCATATATATAACGATAGGAATCATTGAAATAAATGAATAAGAGAATTTGATACGTGTATTAGAAATGGTTAAAACAAATAAGACGGTAATCAATATTGGATTAATTGTATGTAAGAATAGGCCTGATTTAGAAAGCATGGTTTTAACAAAGCCTTGATATATAGAAATAATGGTTATTGCAGAGAAGAATGTTAAAAATACTCCAACTGTGCCAACATACATTACCACGACAATCCAAGAAGGTAATCTATATCTATCTCTTCTTAAACCATCAATTTGGAAAGGAAGACACATCGCTGCGGAAAAAGCCGCAGCAATATTAGAAAGAGTGGTAAACATCTTTAAAGTACCCATACCCGCTTCTGAACTACCAGTTTTAAAAAAGTCTGTAAGACTTAAAGCAACTGCGACAAAGGTCAGCACTATCACTAATGAACAAATAATGATGCCTGAGATAAAACGCATCTTATTAATTCTTCTAGCATTAACAATTGGTTTTTCTTTCATAACTTACGTATTTCTACTTTATTATTTTATATAAGCGTTTCATATATTACAATTTAGATAAAGTGGGAGAGTTCATACATTTTCTTCAAGGCACAATGGTCGAGCCAGAAGTTATTTCTTGGTACCACTTTTTTGTGCTTATTCCAATTATTGCCGGTGCAATATTAATTCCTCTTTTCTTTAAAAACACTGAAGAAAAGGTATATAAAAGGATTCTATTTATCTTTTGGATTGTTCTAATTGTATTAGAAATCTTTAAACAACTCATTAAAGCGTATCATTATGATGAGTCATCACCTTATTGGGAATATAGCTATAGAGATTTCCCATTCCAGATGTGCTCAATGATTTATTACTTTATTCCTGTCATTTTGTTCTTTAATAAAGAAAAACATCCAAAGATCGTGGATGCAGCGATTGGCTATATGAGTTTTATTTGTTTAATGACAGGTGCTGTTGTTTGTGTTTATACAAAGATGGTAACATCATCATTAATCTATATTAATATTCAAACATTCATCCATCATGGTTCATTAATACTACTGGGTGTTTTCATCTTTGTTTGGAATAGAAAAAGCATCACAATTAAAACGTTCTATAGAAGTCTTATCGCCTTCGCTATAACTGTGGTCATCGCTATTCTTATCAACTTAGCGTTCCATCCACACTTTATTAATATGTTCTTTATTAATCCAATGATCATCACTAATATACCTATCGGTAATGTTGTACAAGAAAAAGCAGGATACCCTGTCTTTCTAATTGGATTTTTATCACTTATCGTTTTAATGATTTTCTTAACTTATTTAGTGGAAACTTCAATATATAAAGCTGTATCAAAAAAGAAATCTTAATTATTTGTGCGAGACTATTTTTCTATTTTTTCAATAGCCTTATTTATTCCTGCGCGAAGGTAAGGGCATATGGCTTGGGGAGGTAGCTAAAGTTAGAGTAAAAGAAAAGATCTATTGTTAAGTGATAGATTTAAGCTTTGTGTGTGAGTTATTGTGATAAAAGATTTTGTGTCTATTTGAATGAATGAGAGTGTGTTATTACAAAATCTGTCATTGTACAGTAGCTTTCATTCTGTTTGATACAAAATGTTTCATTCTTATTATGTCGTGCAGTTAGACACTCGCGAATAAGAAAAAACCGAGTTTTTGCACCCGGCTTTCTGCTTAGATAGACTTCATGGAATCTTCACTAATTTCGAAGGTGAGTTTTTTCTAATTTCTCTAGTTCTTCTTTCTTATGAAATAACAACTAATTCAGTATTTGTTAATTTGGCAAATAACTTAATATCTTCTTTTGTGAGTGTTGTAGAGATGACAGCGTGATGTGCACCACCAGCGTTTATCCATTCTTCTGTTCCTTGAGCAAAGTTAGGTAGTATCCTCCACATCACTCTAGCAACAGGAAGTTTGAGCATTGGCTTTGGCTGTTTGATTAGTTCAATGTCCGCACAAATGAGGCGGAAATGGGTTCCTAAATCAATCATAGAAACTGCAATGCCTTTTCCTTCAATACCATCAAAAACTAATCTAGCAGGATCTTCTTTTCCCCCAATACTTAAGGGGTGAACTTCTATTTTCGGTTTGTTGCTAGCAAATACTGGAGAAACTTCAAGCATATGAGACGCAAGTTCTAATTCTTCGCCCTCGCACAAATCATATGTGTAATCTTCCAAAAAGCCAGTAGCGCCTTTTTTATTTTCACTCATCTTACATAAGACCGCCATTAAGGCAGATGTTTTATAATCACCTTCAGGTCCGAAACCCACCCCTTCCGACATGATGTTTTGTACCGATAGACCCGGTAATTGTCTTAAACCGTGTAAATCTTGGAATGTGTCTGTGAATGCATGGATATTTTCTTTTTTAAAGAACTTATGAAGAGCAATATCGTATTTTGCTTGTTCTTGGACCGCCTCTAAGTTGTTTGTATTCATAGAATACTTCTTGTTATATTCATCCATTTTGGCGTTCAATTCTTCTTTAGAAACATTATTAACATATTCTAATAAATCGCCAACTCCGTAATAGTTAACGTTCCAACCATATTTAATTTCACTTTCCACTCTATCACCATCAGTAACAGCCACATCTCTCATGTTATTTCCAAACATTGCAACACGGAGATTGTGAGAGTAATTAATGGCACCACTAACATCCGCAAATCTTTGAATGCGAGCGATTACATTTTCGTTTTTGTAATAACCAGAGACAACTTCTCTATTCAATCCTAAACGGGTGCAGATAAAACCAAATTCTCTATCACCGTGTGCGGATTGATTTAAATTCATAAAGCCCATATCTATGGAATCATATGGAAGTTCTCTGTTGTGTTGTGTATGTAAGTGAAGTAATGGTTTTGCTAATTTTTGTAAGCCTTTAATCCACATCTTTGCAGGTGAGAATGTGTGCATCCATGCTATAACACCAACGCAGTCATTATCATAAGATGCCTTCATTAATGTATCTTCCGCTTCTTCGGATGATTTTATTGTATTGATATAGCAGATTTCCACACCGGATATTTTGCTATTTAAATAATCCGCCATATCTTTAGCATCAATAGCGACTTGTTTTAACACTTCTTCACCATAGAGGTCTTGGCTGCCACAAACAAAATATATTTTTTTCATATTACTTCCCCTTTTGACCATAATAGGCATTTTTGCCGTGTTTTCTTTCATAATGTTTTTTTAATAAATATTTATCGACATTTCTAATGTCGGGATTAACGACTTCACTTATGACCGCCATCTTAGCAACTTCTTCTAAGATAATTGCGTTCTCAACAGCCTTTTCTGGACTATCGCCCCATATAAATGGACCATGATTCATTACCAACACTGCTGGAATAGCTTTATAATCCTTATCCTTAAAACACTCGACAATGACTTTGCCAGTATTTAATTCATATTCATTTTCAATTTCTTGTTGGCTAAGTTTTCTAGTACATGGAATATCCCCATAAAACGTATCTGCGTGAGTCGTACCATATGCGGATATACACACACCCGATTGTGCAAACGCAGTTGCAAATGTTGAATGGGTGTGAACTACACCACCAATCTCAGGAAATGCTTTATATAATTCAAGATGGGTTTTTAAATCAGATGATGGGCGAAGATTTCCTTCAACGACATTGCCGTTTAAATCAACAACCACCATATCTTCTTTTTTCATCTTGTCATATTGAACACCACTCGGTTTAATAACCACTAAACCTTTTTCACGATCAATACCGGATACATTTCCCCACGTCAAAACGATGAGCCCGTTTTCTTTAAGGGCCATGTTTTGTTTAAAAACTCTTTCTTTTAATTCTTCAAGCATCATATTTTCTCCGAAAGATTGGATTCCGCTTCCAATACTTTTTTATAGTTCTTTAAGTATTTATCAAAGCCGTGCTTAATATTTTATCTGGTTTTTCAATTATTTCTTTGGTGGATTTAAAAACTTTTTTATCCAGAAACTCTTGCAAATCACCTTTTTTTGCGCAGAAAGCGCTAAAATTGCCATTCCCCAAGCTCCACCTTCGCCAGCGGTTTTCATAACTGAAACTTCTGAATCAAGAATTGAAGCGAGATATTTTTGTGCAACGCCTCCAGTCTTAAATAAACCACCCTGACGTTGGACAGTTAGACTTATCCAGTTTTGTCTAAAGACATCTATTCATATTATGTCATGTTTAAAGTCATTTGCGAATAAAAAAAGAACAGGATTTTATCCCCTGGCTATATTTATTTAGAGTAAAAGAAAAGATCTAAGTTAAGTGTTAGATCTAAGCTTTGTGTGTGAGTTATTGTGATAAAAGATTTTGTGTCTATTTGAATAAATTAGATTGTGTTATTACATTTATTGTCATTGTACAGTAGCTTTCATTCTGTTTGATACAAATTGTTTCATTCGTTTATATTATGTCGTGCAACTAGACATTCGCGAGCCCCTAAAACGCAAAAGAAAAAGGCTGCCCTGAGGAAATGAGACAGCCATATACGATGTGAGAGAGGAAAGGAGGTAATAAACACGAGACTTTGTAATAGATGGTACTCTCACATCATCCACTATTACTATGTAAGATATGTAAATACAGAAACCACATCTTACGCAATTATTATGACATTTATTTAAAAGTATTCGGTCTCTCCGGTAGGGACATTTTTGCCATACTCATCACACCAAAATTTCCAATCAGATAATTCGTTTGGATTAAATGATACATCTGTCGCGATTTCTTTAGCTTCGTATACAGTCTTTTTGCCAGTTTTTGTATTAAAGACAGAAATCAAATATGGACTTACTTCTGCTGGCTTAATTTTCACTCGTTTACCATCCTTATTAATATAAAAATCTAAAGGAAATTGTTTTGTGATTCTTGTAATCAAATAACCATCACCATTATCAATAAATAAGCTTGGTTGCATAACAGGTCCGTTGTCACCACAATAAAGCATATCTCTATACATATGATCATCCATGATAAAGAAACACCCTTCATCAAGGCCTTCTTCTAAAGTCATATAGGTATCAATTTTTTTCTTATAAGATTTGTTCATACTTTTTCTCCTTTATTAATTACTCGCTTGGGTCGCAGATTCTTCTACGCACGGAAGTGATTCTTCACGATTGAATACTGAGTTAAAAATTTTGGTCGTTTTTGTTTTGAAATCATCAACAACAACTGCATATCTACGTGAATCTTTGATTAATTCGCCATTTGAATCTAAGTCGTGAACAACAACCAAGTTAATCATTTCTCCATTAATTGGAATAGATGCCCAGAACTGAGTTTGATTATCGTGTAGTTCCTTAAAAAGATATACGTCCGGAAATGCTTCTCCGAAACTTTTAGGCACAAATAGGCCTTCCTTTTTAACAAAATCCTTTTCTACCATTGGTTTCTCCTTTTCGCGTTCTTCGCATTAAATGGAATTGCTCTAGTACGAGCTTGATAATTAAATTATGCAATTTTTAATCTATGATTATGTCCCCACTAAAGAGACGTTTTCTCATACTGCTTTACCGTTGATTCGAACATGCCAAACACGATATCGACTACGCCGTCTTTCGCAATAGTTTTACCAGTTTCTTTGACTTTGTATCTCACCAGCTTCTTGGTTTCTTTGTCTAATGTAATAACGATAAATTCGACAGATCCGTCTTCTTTAGAAGTTCGATAAAGATTAATGACCTCGTCGCCCAAACATGTGTTTATTGCTAACTCAGGCTCATTATCTTGGTTTGGATAATCATTGATAAGCACCGTTGTATCGCTTGGCAAAGTTTTCTCTGCATACGCATTAATCTTCTTCATTTTCGAAGTCTCCTTTGTATAAATTAATCGTTTCTTTACTATTGATATCTACTTCATCGAACCACTCACTATAATGATCAGCAAAATCAATTTCTAAATCTTCTTCGTCGACCAATTCTGTCTGATAGACTCTTCTTTTGCCTGTCTTTTTATCTAGTTCAATGACGAAATAAGGCGCTTTTGGTTCTCTTCCAGTAAATTCCTTACCATCAATAATTTCAGTCTTTACAATGCCTCTTTCATACATAACAATCTTGTCGTTGTAACTGACTGTCGTGCTTAATGTAAACACTCCATCGCCATATAACCAATCACTTAATCTGACTACGGGTTTCTTTTCCATATAAATAATCTCCTTTTAAATTTTGGTGATTTTATTATGAAATTTTTAAGGCTTACTTTTGTCCCTACTGGAGAGACAATGGAAGTAGCTCTTCTGTTCGCCGCTAGTTAATAGATATTAATTAATAAATATATAAATAAAGATATGAATCGCATGACTCAAATGCTAAGTCAAAAAAGCCGCCTTTCGGCAGCTTCTATTTAATAAAACATTTTGCACCAATTAGGCTAAGTGGCTTTGCACGACGACAAAATCTATCGCTCTTTTAGTCGTAGACACGCTACAGTCTCAACATGCAACGATACAAAACTAAGCGGTTTAACTCCCAGCCCTAGTGACTACTTAATGACAATGTCTTTGTTGATAAGTTTTAAGTAATGTCAATGGTAGATTCTATTGATATTTTGTATATGACGTTCCTTAGAAATGCCATATCTATCTTTAATAGACTGAAGCTGGTTATTAATTCTTTTAACAAATTCTTCTGAATATTTAGCTTGTGCTGTTAGTTCCTTGATAGCAGCTACCGCCCCATTAACGTTACAAACGTTAGTGGCATCAATATGAGATATATCTGCAACAGGAAAAATAACGATAGATAACATCTTAGGAGCATTCTTTCCAAACATTCTTCTTAAATGATTAATATGACCTTGGTTTTGGATGATTGGGTTCTTAAGTGTTTTATCGTCCTGATAATCTTTCTTAATACATTCCCAATATTTATCGTTCTTATCGCCATATATGGTTCCTTTGTTAGTTTTGGTTTCTATTACAAATACGCCACCGCGTGTAATCAAAATATGGTCTATTTCTGTTGAGAATCCATCTTCATCTTCAAAGCAGAAATCATTAAAAAGGAATCCATTATAGGTTGATGCTATATCAGAAAGGTAGCTAGCAACATAATTCTCACCAGCCTTACCAACTTGATTGATTTCTCGTTGATCCCAATCAATTCGCTGTCTAGGAGTTGTACCGCCACTAGAGGATGATGAAATACCTACCGCTATTGCGACAATAATTCCAATAAATACTAGAACGCCTAAAACAATGAATATCCACATATT
>JAGBLL010000052.1 GCA_017635465.1 Bacilli bacterium | reverse complement strand
GAAATATATTCTTCAACAGTAGCCATCTTATATTCGGCAGAATAAACGTTATATCCCATAAAAAATGAATCCTCCTGGTGCTAGGAGGATAACATTCTTTAATAATTTACGTTAGAGTGGATATCTTTTAGGCATACAGATAGGTGGATCTAACACTGAAAGTGGACTTAATACAATCTTTAGTTTATATACTGACGAAGATAAAAGAGATGATTTCTTAGATGATATATCATATAACGAACCTCCAATGGTGCAGTTCCAATATGTTAAGAAAGTATTAGAAAAAGTTGGAAGTGGTTATGAATTTAATAAGAAATATTATGACACCGTGACCGGTGACATGTATTTAGATATTAATACTGGACTTAAAAAAGAAGGAGATGAATATAAATATAACTACACCTTCTTATTAGGTATGAGTGTTAATATTGATGATAATAATCTCATAACATGTGACGTATCTTTTGATATCAATCTTAAAAAAGGTAATGAGAGTTATAGTGCTAAATGGTATGTAGGAATAGAACTTAATTATGATATGGCTAATAGTTCCCCTAACTATACCATGTCTATGGTTACAGAAAATGATGAAAGAGAATTACCTTTCTATAATAGATATACATATGAATATGATTATGTTGATGTTAAGAATTCATCCATTAATGAATGGAGGAAATTCTGTATGGATAATGATCATCGATTAATTAAGGATGATACCCATACTGACTTTAATTCATATATTAATGAAGGATGTAAATATAAAGTAGATGCTTGTGCTTGGTTTAAAGATGGCACTTATTACAAAAATAAGAAAGTTAGACAAGAAGGCGAACCCGCTAAAATAATAGCGAATGCCTTGTTCAAAGATTTAGGGTTAAACACTAATGAGATTAACGCTGATGCTTTCTTCAATAAAACTGGTGAAGTAAATAACAAGCTTAAAGAATGCTATAGTGATTTCTCTAAAATAGCAAAAGAAGATATTATCTATAGCCTAGTGTGTAAAGGCGATAATGGTGAAGAAGATAAAGTTGCTAGTGGTATTCGCGCGATGAACGCTGACCTATCAGGAGGCGCGGGTAATTATAGTGTTCCTTCTGATGTAACTATCCGTCAGTTATTAACCAGCTTTAAAGATAATTATGGTGATACTGTTAATATTCATCTATATTACATTGATCAAAATCAATCACTACTATCTGAAATAACTGACTTAACATCATTAAGATATTTTGTTAGACAGCAAGATAATGATGAAGCTATTGAAGTCAGTCTAACAGATACCTTATATGACATTATGGTCAGAGGTAAAATTACAAGTAGATGGTTATATATTGCCTTCATGGATAATCAAAATATCGGTGGCTTAATGGAATTTGTTTATGCTAGTGATTTACCAGATACATATGTTAAACCAACGTTCCCTAAAGTCTTGTTAGACTTAGGTATTCCTGAATATGATGGTGAAAGAATTATGTTTGGCAATCAAGAATATAATCATGAGCCATATGTACTAGAAATTACAAATACTAGATACAACGAAGCTCAAGCATATAAAACAAAACTCACTAACAGTGGTTTCGCCGCTGATTATGAATACTATGGCTCATATAAAGGTAGATATTACCGTAAAGAAGTAAACAATAAATACCTATATGTCAACTATGATGATAGTGATGCCTATAGTGGTGTTGTAACTATCCGTGTATTCCATGAAGATAAACCAGAACCACCAGTGGAAGATGAAGTCAATTCCATTACCATGGTCGGTGATTTCAATGATTGGAATGTCACAAGTGGTGGCATGGTCATGATGAAAAGTGGCGACAAAACATTCTATCTTAACCAAGTTCGTGTAGAAGCACATCAAGCATTTAAGTTTGTTGTTAATAACGTATGGGGCGTAAGAGGTGGCTTTGGCTATAGTGACTTTATTAATCTTCCTGATTATGCTCAATTCTTAACAGGTGGCGCAAACAATAATGTTGTGGTTTTAGATCAAGCACTAGTGTTAACAATTGAAGCCACTGTTGAGAACAGTAATGATATCTTCTTTAATATCGTCGAACTCGAAGTCCAACAACCAAAGTAGTAATTGAATAATATTTTAATGTAGAATAATCTATAAATATGGATTATTCGATTCTATTACCTGTCTATATCAAAGATAAACCAGAATACTTAGTTTTAAGTATTGAAAGTATGCTTAATCAGACTGTTAAGTCCAATGATTTTATTATCGTTAAAGATGGACCAGTAACAGAAGAATTGGATGCTGTTATTGATAAATATGCTTCTAATAAAGATAACCATATTAATGTTGTCATGTTAGAACATAACAGTGGTATTGGCGCCGCTTTAGATTATGGCTTATCATTTTGTAAAAATGAACTAGTGGCCCGTATGGACACGGACGATATATCTTTACCAACGAGATGTGAAAGATTATTAGAACTATTTAATAACGATCCAGCGCTATCGATCGCTGGCACTGATATTGATGAATTTTATGATGATCCTAATGTCATAATATCTTCCAGAGTGGTTCCAACCACTGATGAAGGTATTAAAAAATATATGCATAAGAGGCAGCCATTTAATCATCCCACAATTATGTTTAAAAAAAGTGAAGTCTTACGCGTGGGTTCATATCCTCATATCAAACATATGGAAGATAAAGACTTATTCTTTAGAATGATGAATATGGGATGTAAAGGGGCTAACATAGGGGAATCATTATTATTATTTAGAAGTAATGCTGATAACTTTAAAAGAAGAAGAGGCAAAGCCTATAGAAAAGCCACGATAGAAGTGGCTAAGAAAGCTTATAAAAATGGTTATGTGACATATGGTGATTATCTATATATGTACTGGGGTCAACAGTTAATGCGGATATTACCTAATTGGTTATTAATTAGATTATTAAGGAAGAAACACAAAAAGAAATAAGTGTTTCTTTTTTTATTAATAATAATTAATATATTAACAAATGGAAAAGTATGTATTAAGAAAGTCACAATATGTATATCTATTTTTTAAAAGAATAATGGATATATTATTTTCTTTTTTAGCCATCGTTATCTTATCTTGGTTTATCTTAATACTTTTAATTATTAATTTATTTTCTTCTAAGGGTCATCCAGTATTCGTCCAACAACGTATTGGTAAAAAAGGTAAATCCTTTGGTGTTCTTAAATTTAGAACTATGAAATATGGTGTTGATGAAAATTTAACAAGCGCAGAAATAGAAAATGAAAAACAATATCTAACAGGCTTTGGTAAATTCTTAAGAGTCACTTCATTAGATGAGATATTACAAATATTTAATGTCTTCATTGGTCAAATGTCTTTTATTGGTCCTAGACCATTAATAGATTTAGGTGTGGATCATTTAACTAATGAATATCGTAAAGAAAATGGCTCTATTAATTTAAGACCTGGTATTACAGGATTAGCCCAAATTAATGGTCGCGTTAATGCTTCTCCAGAAAAGAAAAGTGAATACGATGGTTTATATTATCAAAAGGTATCTTTCTTTTTAGATATCAAAATATTTTTTGTCACAATATTTAAAATATTAACAAGAAAAGATATATTTGAAGAGAAAGAACAAAATGAATAATAAATTTAATATTCCTGTTGTCTTATTTACATTTAAACGTTCTAACACTGTGGAACGTATTTTAAAAGTATTCAAAACAGTAGGGGTATCCAAGCTATATCTATTTTCTGATTATGGTCGTAACAAAGAAGAAAAAGCTCTAGTGGAACAAACTCGAAAAGAAATATTGGAGATGATTGATTGGGACTGTGAAGTCATTAAGAAGTTCGCCACTGAAAATAAAGGTGTCTTTAATTCCATCGCGATGGGCGCGAAAGAAGTATTTGAAGTGGAAGATAAAGCAATCTTTTTAGAAGATGATAATTTACCTGAAATATCATTTTTTAGATATTGTGAAGAGATGCTTAATAAATATCAAAATAACGAAGATGTTATATGGATATGTGGCACTAATTATGAAAGCAAAAGCGAATATCTAGATACTGATTATATCTTTACTAAACATATGCTCCCATGTGGCTGGGCCTCATGGGCTCATAAATTTAATAAATATTATTTAGCTTCTTTTAATATCTTAAATAATAAAAATAATATTAAGAAAATTAAAAAAGCTTATGAATATAAATGGTTATATAGTCAACAAATAAGAAATTTCAAAATGGAAAAATATAGAGAAGACCATCATAGAAGATATTTATCATGGGATTTCCATATGGCGATGTCACTTAGATATTTTAATAAATATGGTATTGCCCCTAAATATAATCAGATTAGAAATATCGGTGTGGATATCCATTCCACTCATGGTGGTAATTCCATGAAAAAGCCTAATACCGCGAAGTTTTGTGAAATACCGACATATGAATTACCTGAAATTTTAAAAGGACCAGAAAAAGTAGAAATAAATAAAATATGGGAAAAGAATATTACTAAGATTGTTTTAGTCCCTCTATATATCAGACTATTATTCCCATTTATTACATTTACTAAAAAGCTATTAAGAATGTATCCTGATAAATCATTTATCAATAAATAAAGTTATTATGAGTAATAAGATTATCTTCTTTACTAGGCAAGAGCCTAAAGAAACATTAGCCCAATACTTACGTATCTTAAAATTAAAAGATTTATTTGCTAGTGCTTATAACACAGAAGTAGAACTATTTAATACATATGAACCAATAAATAGAATTAAATTATTTATTAAAACTAAAAAAAGAATAAAAGAATATCTAAAATCGTTAGATGATAATACAAAAATATTTTTAATAGATACTTTAGAACCAGGAAGTATTAAATTATTAAATAAATACGCTTTAAAACACAATATTAAAGTTTATATCGATATCGTTGAATATGCTGATCCTAAAGAAAAGAAGATAGGTAATTTATCTCCTTCTTTAATTCTTAATCACCATATGATTAATAAATCAGTTAAAAAGAATATGACCGTCATAGCGATATCTAATTGGTTTGTTAGATACTACGCTAAAAAAGGAATAAGAACATTATTCATTCCTAATCTAATTGATGATAATGTTGATTATTCATCTTTTATCGTTGATAGAAAAGAAGATAAAGTATCATTTATATTCGCTGGTTATCCACAAAAGAAAGATGCTTTAGATATGATAGTTAAAGCATTAATTAATATTTATAAAATTAGAAATGATTTTATATTTAATATTGCGGGTATATCAGAGAGTGATTTCTTTAATAAATATCCCTATCTAAATGCTGATAAAGATATCATTAATTCATTTACTAAATTCCATGGACAATTATCTAAAGAAGAAATAAGAAAACTATATTACGTGTCTGATTATTCGATTATTTTAAGAGACCCAATGTTATTGGTAACACAGTCCGGATTCCCCACTAAATTTAGTGAATCATTAGGCTATGCTAGACCGGTTATTGCTAATGACGTAAGTGATGTACATATGTACCTAAAAGATGGTTATAATGGCTATTTAATTGACGAGTTTCATATAGATGATTTATCTAGTGCTATTAAAAAAGCATTAGATAATAAAGAGAATAGGTCTATAATGTTTAAAAATGCTTTAGAATCTTCTAAAGAACATTTCTCCCCATCAATCTATATCAACTTGTTAAGAAATGAAGACAAATAGCAATCCATTATCTCGCTTAATCAATAAGATACCAACTGCGGTTATCTTCATTTTAATTTTGTTTTTATCCATTATCATTGATGGTTCTATTATTTATGGTTTCAGTGGTTCATCATTAGTGGCCACAGAAAGAGCGTTAACTAATTTACAAATTGAATCAGGATCAAATATTCATATTAGATATAGCTTAGCTAATCAATCAGAAGCTTCTAGATTATCTTTTATTAATCCCGTTAATGATTTTAATGCTTATCGAATAAAAGAATTAGGTAGAAGTGTGACCTATGTTTGTAATAAGCAATATGAAGTTCAATATGAAGAAATCAAATTCAATTGTTCTTATATTGTTTATGGTGATTTTTATAATGATAGTTTTACCACTAGTAGATTTAGATTAGCTAATGGTAGTTATGCGAATATCACTAATGATAACTACATTTATATCTCTCCATCATTTTTAAAAAACATCACTGGCTTAACCGCTAATGATGCAGTTGGTAAAAAGATTAAATTATCATTAAATGAGAACAAGGAATATATCATCGGTGGTGTACTTCATGAAAGCATTCCCGCGGATTCCGGTATCCATTTTAATCATCTATTCGATAGTAGTTATATCTTATTTGGTAGTGCTTCATTATATAAATACGGCTTTACTGATTTAATGTTTACATCCACTGATGAATATTTTGTTAATGATGCATTAGATTTTATTGATACATATAACAAATCATATCTTAAATATAACGATGCCTGGATAAGAGTAAGTTCATATAAATCATATGTTGAAGGTAACTATATCACTTCTAATTCAACGACAGTATCAGCGAGATTTAAAGATGATAAAGGTAGTGACTTCTATTCATTTATTACCATATTTGTTATTGCCATTACTTTATTAATCTATATTGCTTTAGTTATCTTTTATGATTTCAAAAAAGTGAAGTGGTTTATTAAAGTTCCTAGTGCTTTGCTTTTGTTTGGTTATCAATTCTTAATTACTTATTTCTTTACTACACAACTAAAAGCGGGTCTATTTGTTTCTCGCTTATCTTTAATATGTTTTATGGTCTTTATGATCATCTCTTTAATCGCTTATATTTATACACTTGCTTTCTTTAATTACGAAAGAAAGAAAATTGATGAGGAAACTGATAATGGATAGGGTAGTTAATATGGAAAACATCAATACTAAACGCCCAGCCATTATTAATGGTGCTTTTAAGTTTATTAAAGATTATCTATTCCCAACTTTAGTGGCTATCCTCATTTTATTAACCAGTGGTCACGCAAGAACCACAACTAGACAAGGTGACTTTAATAGATTTACTTTAATCACATTATTTATATTTACAGTTTTCTTTATTGTTTTATTCTTTATTAAAACACCAACAAAGTTATATAAATCATTCCTACATCCAATCAAAGATAAACTATATAAGAATCCATTAATATATACCGTTATTATTCCTATTATCGCTTTATCGGTATTCTCTTTCTATTATTGGAGACATGTTAATTCATTATCCACAATTGGCCATTATCTATTATTAATTACATTTGGTTTCTGTTTTGCTTTAACTGTCCCTATTAAGAAGTTTATTGATTTCTTTAATAAGACACTCGTGGTCTTATCAGTTATCGCTTTAGTATTATTCTTAACAACATTAACAATTGGTAAGTTACCATTCTATACATCAACATTTATATCTGTTAATGAAGCACAGTATCGTTCGTTCTTAGATGTCTATTTTAGAATTGATGTTGGTGATCCTCGTAATTATGGTCCATTCTGGGAACCAGGAATATTCTCATTAATATTAATTATTGGTATTGTTTTTGAATTATTAGTTAAAGAAAAACCTAACTGGGTTAATATCACTGTTTTTGCTTTAACTTTAATTTCAACATTCTCGACATCAGGATTAATTTTATTAATATGCTGCCCACCTTTATATTTCGCTAAAAAGAAACATCGATTGCCTTTCTATATTTCATTGATCCTCTCTTTAGCGATAGTGTTCTTATTTATCTATTTAGGTGATCCTTCTAGCAAAGTTCCTTTCTTTTCTAAAGTGTTCGCTAAGATGTTTAACACTAGCAGTGCTAATGGTTCATTTAAAACAAGAATTGATTCACCTCAATATGGTTTCCAATTGTTTTTAATTAGTCATGGTATCGGTTATGGTCCAAATCTTTTTGATACAGTTTATGAATCATTAGGTATTGCTCAAACATCAACATTTGGTTGGCTAGTGGGTGCCTTTGGTATTATGGGCTTATATTTCTTAATTGTCTTTGTTATTGCCTTATTCTGGTATTTCTTTAAAAAGAACAATTTAAGAACAGCCTTATCTGTCTTAGTGTTTACAGTTATTATTACTAACTGTGAACCAATGTATGCTTTCTCAATCTTCTGGGTATTAGCGATGTATCCAATTGCTAGCTTAATTAAGAAGAGTTATGTCAAACATGGTTATGTTACGACATTAGATGAATCGGTCACTAATTCTAGTACAGGCACTAAGTTAACATTCACTAATTTATCTGGTTCATTAGTGGTTAAAGTATTAGCGCTTTTAATCGGTTTATTTACTTATCCTTTATACATCAAGTACTTCGCTAATATGACTCCTATTATGGGTGTTAATGGTAGTGAAACAACATATGGAGCGATAGCACTAGGTGCATGGCTAGTTATATTACAAATATTATCTTGGATATTAACTTTTGATATTGGTATTGGCAATGGCTTAAAGAATAAAGTAGTAGTAGCATTAAATGAAAATAGAAGAGATGATGTTCGTAAATATATCTCATGTGCTTATATTACTAATCTAGCGATTATCATTGTTGTTTTAGCATTTGGTGTTCTTGTTATTAAATCAATCAATTTCAACACCTTACTTAATATTTCTGAACAAGTAGTGCCACTTAAAACTCTCCAATTAGCGTTCACTCTTGCCTTTATATCAATATGCTTAGAATTCTTCTTAAAGATTGTTTTAAATATTTATCAAGCATTACAAAAAGAAACAATTGCGTCTTTAATTCCATTAATATCTACAGTTTTATTATTAATATTTGTGTCTATTATTCGTATTGAAAGAATGGATGAAGCATTAATTGCTATATCTGGCTTCTACATTGCTTCCGTTAATGTTCCTTTAATTATATTAACTATTATTCTTTTTACTACATCGTTAAAAGACTGTAAGCCATCACTTAAGAAATGGTCATTCCCTGTTGCAAGAAGCATTATTGCCTTAGGTGGTTTATATTTCTTAATTCAAATATTCTTATTAATTATTAATTCCACGAATAAAGTTATTATTTCTCATACATATGGGGCATCTGTAGTTACTGAATATGAACCATATCTAAAGATATTCTCTGCAATCACGATGGTAGGGAGTGCGGTATCTTTACCGCTATGGACATTAACCGTAAGAGCGGACGTTAATAAAGATTATATCTGGATGAAACGCACCCAAAAGATGACAGTTTATATGGTCATATTATTTATTGTAGGGGCCGCTTTAGCGGCATCATTCTTGCAGCTCATATTTAATTTATGGCTAGGGGATGAAACTATTAAAGTTGATTATTTTAAAGCGGGTATGTTTGCCTTATGGGCGGTAACAACGATTATCTCTTATTTTGCTAGTGCTTTCGCTAATGGGTTACAAATATTAAAACCACAGTTAATCGTCTATGGCGTTGGCGCTATCGCTAAAGTACCAGTATTTATATTATTAAATAAAGTTGTGCCTAATCTTGATTGGATAAGTTTAATTATTATCGATACAGCGATTATGCTAATCGCATCAATATTAATGATAGTTATCAATCATATCGCTATTAATAAACGCATTAAAAATTTAGAGGTTAGTAAAGATGAAAACAAATAGATTTAAAATCTCTAAATGGATCATGCTTTCTTTAGCTATTCTTTTTAATGGTTTTATTATTGTCTATTCATGTTTAAGCGACACGGTTACTAATGAGTGGTCACGTTTTGTTTCTAATATCTTTACTAATATCGTTAATGGTGTGACTCATAAAGAAGTGGAAGTAATTCCTATTACCGCTTTATATCCAGAAATTGATGCTGATCGTACATACAATAAACTTCCTGGTTATGAGCTAGATGAAATACCGTTAGGGTATTGCAAAGAAATAAGCGCTAATTTTCGACCATTTGACGCTACTAATAAAGCGATTAACTTCACTACAGAACAAAATGATATTGTAAGAATCGAATCAAAACTTGATTCCGCTTTTATCTATGGTTTAAGAACAGGTGAAGCTACTATTACAATTAGTAATAGTGATAAAACCGTTAGTAAAGATGTAATAGTTAAAGTTGTTGATAATGTTGGTCCAATAGAGTTTTACACAGAAATAAAAAATAAACAAATCGCTATTGGTCATCCAGAAACAATTAATTTGTCGTATCTAGATACTGATAAAGATATAGACAAGTCATATCGTTATTCAATTGCCTATGATTTTACAAAGCTACGTTTTGATTCATCTGATGAAAGTGTCGCTACAGTTGATAAATATGGTGTCATCCATCCAATAAGCGAAGGGACTAGCCTTATCTCTATCTATTGCGATGGTGGTTTAACAGTTCATAACTATGATATTACAGTGGTAGCAGGAACATCACCTACTCCATATTCTAGTTTAGAATTAGAAGGCAGTGATGTCTGCTATGAAAATGATTACGTTAAAGATAAAGGAAAAGGCAATAAGTATTGTTATCCATTAACAATTAAAAATGATGGTGAAACTTTAGATCCAAAAGATTTCATATGGGAAAGCTCTAATAACTTGAATGTTAAGGTGAACACTAATGGTGTAATGTGGGGCTTTACAAAACTATCAAATACTGATGAACAAGTTACTATTACTGCGACAAGTAAAAAGACAGGTCAATCAGTTAGTAAAGTAGTGACACTAAAGAAACAATTACCAGAAAGCATCACTACTTGCTTTACTATGGGTGAGCGTGAAATGTGGTCACCAACACAATTAACAGCCTTTGTGGGTGATGTAGTGACAGCGAAAGTCTATTACGAAGTATCCGCTGATAATCTAAATATCATTGTTAACGCATCTAATGATGAAATGGTTGATATTGTTAATCAAGGTAGCAGTGTTATTTTAGAATTCAAAAAAGAAGGAACAGTGGATATAACTATTACTTCTGAACTAGTACCTACATTAAGTAAAACAACAACATTTACTATTTCTAAAGCAGGCGCAATCACTAAAGACGATTATGAAGATCTTAATTTAACAATTAGAAAATCTATTGGTCATGCAATGATGTTTGGCGTGACTCAAATATTCACATTCTTAGCTATCTATATGTTCTTCTATGATAAGAAGTGGCATTTCTTAGCGCTTATATCATTAGGGTGTGGTATTGCTTTAGCAAGCATTTCTGAATTAATACAGTTCTTTATTCCATTAAGAAGTGGTACATTTATCGATGTTCTAATTGATTTATCTGGTGTCACTATTGGTCTTGCATTAGTAGTTGGCATCTTGTTATTAATTAAGAAATTTAAGAAATTGAATAAGTAGGTATTCTTAGTTTAAGTAATATTTTACCAATAGCATTATTACTATAGATAATAACTTGTTTTGTTATGCTTTCACTGCAGAAAATTACCCAACAAATATAGTTTACAATCAACGATATGTAGGGTATAATATAAATAGATAATATGAGTTTGATTAGTGCACTAATAAAAAAAGAAAGTATCCGCAATCAAAAAATGATTTCTGAATATGAAAAAGAGTTAGAATCTCTCCCAAAGGGAAGCATAAAAACTAAAGTTATTGGAAATAATTGCTACTACTATCTCAATTATCGCGATGGCAAAAAAGTGGTGAGCAAATATATTGGAAAAGATGAAAGCAACATCGAATATGTCAAAGACCAGCTTGCTAAACGCCATCATATCGAACTTATGATTAAACACTTAAAAAGTGAACAATTACAAATCAAGAAATTGGAGGCAATTCTATGATCCTATATCATGGTAGTAATGTAATCGTTAAAGAACCGCGCATAATCGAAAGTAATCGATTTTTAGATTTTGGTATAGGCTTCTATACAACCACCAATAAAGACCAAGCTATTAATTTTGCAAAAAAGGTAGTCCAGCGCAAAGGAGAAGGAAAACCGATTGTAAACATTTATGAGTTTGATGAAACGATTACCTCAAGACTAGATATCAAACAATTTGATGGACCAAATGAAGAGTGGCTTGATTTTGTGTCAGATAATCGTAATGGCACTTATTCTGGCAAAGAATATGATGCCATCATTGGCGCAGTCGCCGATGATGATGTTTATAGAACATTGCAAGTTTATGCAAGTGGCGTTTTGACAAAAGAGCAGGCATTAGAAGCTCTCAAAATTAAAAAACTATTTAACCAATATGTATTCAAGACCGAATCGTCTTTAAAAGCTATAAGGTTCATCAAATCGGAGGAAGTATAAATGGATTCAAAATTTAATGCTATTTTGAGCATTTCTATTATCCCTAAAATAATGGAACTAATCGTTACAAGAGAATCACTTGATGAGGACTCTGCTCTTACAAGTTTTTATGAGTCTAAAACTTATGAATTGTTATCTGATAAAAACACAGAAATGTGGCATTACAGTCCGATGACCTTATACCAAATGTGGAAAGAAGAAAAAGAAAAAGGAGAGATAAACTTTCCGGAGGAATTATGAGTAAAGAATTGCCTTTTATCATTTATTACATCGAAGAATATAAGAATCAAAAAAACATGTCTGGTAAAGATGTGCTGCTTTTGTTTAATCGTTATTCTGTTTGTGACTATATAAGAACTTTTTATGAGGCTTTGCATACTACTGGCTCTAAATATATAGTCAATGATATCGATCTTTATTTAAAGTCAAGAGCTTCTAACTAGAAATACGCAAATACTGCTTAAAAATTTAGAAAAATAATTGATTTATTTGATATCAATAATTATATAGTTTGCAAAGTTTGCATATTTCTTTTATAATGACTTCACAATCAATAATGGAGGCACACTATGACATTATTAGAAATAAGAAATAAATGTAAATTAACACAAAAAGAAGCTAGCGATATTACTCATACTTCTTTAAGAACATATTGTTCATATGAAAAAGATGAAGATAAAGCAGATCAACTTAAACTTCAAAGGATTAAACAATTATTAGAAGAATACGCTGATAACGATATCAATGTCTTAAAAGATAAAGTCTTATTAATTACTGGTGGTACTGGTTCTTTCGGTGGCGCAGTTCTTAAAAGATTCATCACTTCCGATTTAGCGGAAATCCGTATCTTCTCTAGAGATGAAAAGAAACAAGATGATCTTAGACACGAATTGCAAACTAAATATCCAGAACACGCTTCTAAAGTTAAATTCTATATCGGTGATGTTCGTTCTTTAGAATCATGTAAAGGTGTGATGCCTGGTGTTGACTATATCTTCCACGCTGCGGCATTAAAACAAGTTCCATCTTGTGAATTCTTTCCAATGGAAGCTGTAAGAACAAATGTTATTGGTACTGATAATGTGCTTACCGCTGCGATTGAAGCGGGTGTTAAATGTGTCATCTGCTTATCGACAGATAAAGCGGCTTATCCAATTAACGCCATGGGTATTTCTAAAGCCTTAGAAGAAAAAGTTGCTATCGCTAAATCACGTAACAGTGGTCAAACACGTATATGCTGCACTAGATATGGCAATGTTATGTGCTCAAGAGGTAGTGTTATCCCATTATGGATTGATCAAATTAGAAGTGGTAACCCAATTACCTTAACAGAACCATCTATGACAAGATTTATCATGTCCTTAGATGAAGCTGTTGACTTAGTCTTATTCGCTTTTAAGAATGGTGAAAATGGTGACTTATTAATTCAAAAAGCACCAGCGTGCACCATCCGTACACAAGCGGAAGCAGTATGTGAACTATTCGGTGGTAAGAAATCCGATATCAAAGTTATCGGTATCAGACATGGTGAAAAGATGTATGAAACATTATTAACCAAAGAAGAATGCGCTAAAGCGGTTGATATGGGTAACTTCTATCGCGTACCTGCGGATAACCGTTCTTTAAATTATGATAAATATTTTATTGAAGGTGATAAGAAGAGAGCCACGATTGATGAATTCAATTCCAATAACACAAAAATCTTAGACGTTAAAGAAACTAAAGCAAAGATTGCGTCTTTAGATTATATTAAAGATAGATTAAATGAAAAATAGGAGGCCCCTATATGTTCAAATGGCAAGATAACGGTAAAACCAAACTCTTAATCATCTGTGGCACACGTCCAGAAATCATTAGACTAGCCGCGGTGATGAAAAGAAGTAGAGAATATCTAGATACATGTATTTGTTATACAAATCAAAATTATGACAAAAACTTATCAACAGTTTTCTGGGAAGACTTTGATTTAGGTGGTCCAGATATCTTATTACATGTCGCTGGTAAAAACCTTGGTGAAACATGTGGTAATATCATCTCTCAAACATATGACCTCATGGTGGAGCTTAAACCTGAAGCAGTCTTAGTGTTAGGTGACACAAATAGCTGCTTAAGCGCAATTAACGCGAAAAGATTACATATCCCATTGTTCCATATGGAAGCGGGTAACCGCTGCAAAGACGAATGTCTACCAGAAGAAACAAATAGAAGAATCGTTGATATCATCTCTGATGTCAATCTTCCATATAGTGAAGCTGCAAGAAGATATTTAATTGAATGTGGTATGCCTAAGGAAAGAACATATGTCACTGGTTCCCCAATGGCGGAAGTCCTATCTATGAACTTAGATAAGATTAAAAAGAGTGATGTTCTTAAACGCTTAGGTTTAGAAAAGAATAAATACATCCTTTTAAGCGCGCATAGAGAAGAAAACTTAGATAGTGATAAGAACTTCAATAATCTCTTTAACGCCATTAATGCTTTAGCAAGAAAATATGATATGCCAATTCTTTATTCTTGCCATCCACGTAGTAAAAAGAAATTAGACGCTAGTGGATTTAAACTTGATCCAAGAGTGAGAGTTAATGAACCATTAGGATTTAATGACTATAACAATCTACAAATGAACGCTTTAGCGATTGTCTCTGATAGTGGCACTCTTCCTGAAGAAAGCAGTTTCTATTTATCAATTAATAGCCCAATCGCAGCGGTTTGTATCCGTACATCTACAGAAAGACCAGAAGCCATTGAAGCGGGTGATTTCATCATCGCTGGTATTACTGAAAAAGAATTATTACAAGCTACAGATATGGCTATAGAAATGAAGAACAATAACGTATTAGGAAAACCATGTCCAGATTACACTGATACATGTGTCTCTATGAAAGTAGTGAGAATCATTCAAAGCTACACAAATATCGTTAATAGAATGGTGTGGAGAAAAGAATAATGAGTTATTATCACATTGGGATTTTTTTACATTCAGGAAAGCTCTTGACCAAATATGATGTGATTGATGAGAATCTTGTTATTGATGGGTATTTAATTAGTTATCTTAATAATGAAGAATTTGTTTTTTCTGGTAAAAAAATCAACCCAAAAGAAATAGAGAGATTCTATGCTATTCATACTGATAACGATATCGGTAGTGTTACAAAGACAATGAATCAGAGACGCGGTTACGATAAGTATTCTCTAAGCGATATTTTTTCATATGCCTCTTGTTACAATGAATTTGACGAGTTGCTGTTAAAAGCAAAAAGCAGACTGCAAAATAATAAAGCAAAAGCTTTGGATAGTTCGATCGAGAATAACAAAGATGTTTTTGTTGTCCACGGACATGACGAATCCATGATGAGAAATGTTAAAGCATTTATTGAGTCGATAGGTTATAATCCAATCATTCTTAAAGAGAAACCAAATCAAGGAAAAACAATAATTGAAAAAATTGAGACTTATTCAAATGTTGCGTATGCCATTGTTTTGTATTCTCCATGTGATAAAGGATATGATAAAAATAAACCGAACGAAGTTAAGAATAGAGCAAGACAAAATGTTGTTTTTGAACATGGGTATTTGCTTTCCAAATTATCAAGAGAAAAAGTGTGCGCCATTGTAAAGAAAGATGTTGAACGTCCAGGAGATTTAGATGGGCTAGTATATGTTTTATATTCCGGAGACTGGAGAAAAATGATTATTAAAGAATTTGAAAAAGTTGGTTTGCCAATTCAAAAGAGTGAGGAAGAATAAGGAATATGAAGATTCTAGTAACTGGTTCTAAAGGCATGGTGGGAACCGCTTTAATCAATAATCTTAAAAATATAAGAGATGGTAAAAACAAAACAAGACCTAATATCCATATTGATGAAATATATGAATATGATTTAGGTGATGAAGATAAATTAGATGCTTATTGTGCTAATTGTGATTTTGTCTTTAATCTTGCGGGAGTTAATAGACCACAAAATCAAGAAGACTTTATGAAAGGTAATTTTGGTTTTGCTTCTACATTATTAGAAACATTAAAGAAGCATCATAACAAAGCGCCTATTATGTTATCTAGTTCCACTCAAGCATCTTTAAGTGGCAGATTTGGTAATAGTGAATATGGTAAGTCTAAATTAGCGGGAGAAGAATTGTTCTTTAAATATGCTAAAGAGAATAATACTAAAGCATATGTCTATAGATTCCCAAATCTTATGGGCCATAGTAGACCTAAATATAACAGTGCGGTATCAACATTTTGTTGGGCGGTTGCTAATGATGAAGAATTTACTGTTAATGATAGAAATACAGAATTAGAACTTTTATATATTGATGACCTTGTTGAAGGAATGTTCGATTTATTAGAAGGTAAGGAAAAGCACTGCGAATTTGATGGAGTGGACGCTATCTTAAAAGATGATGGTAGATACTGCGTTGTTCCTGTTACTCATAAAGTGACTCTAGGGGAAATCGTTGATCTACTTCAAGAATTTAAAACTCAACCAGTATCATTAATGATGCCAAAGATGCCTAATGGTAGCTTTGCTAAAAAGTTATTTAGTTTATATTTATCTTATTTACCAAAAGATAAATTTAAATATCAATTAAAGATGAATGTTGATGATAGGGGTTCTTTTACAGAATTAGTGCATACATTAGATTGTGGCCAAGTATCTATTAATATTACTAAACCAGGAATTACTAAAGGCAATCACTGGCATAACTCTAAATGGGAACAATTCATCGTTGTCGCTGGACATGGTTTAATCCAAGAAAGAAATATCAACACTGGTGAATTCGTTGAATTCGAAGTCAGTGGCGATAAAGTTGAAGCGGTCTATATGATTCCAGGTTGGACCCATAATATTATCAATCTATCTAAAACAGAAAACCTTGTTACTGTGATGACATGTAATGAGATATTCAATAAAGATAGACCAGATACATTCTTTGAGGTAGTTAAGTAATTATTCGTTGTATAAACGCAACGTAAATGCAACGAAAGAAAATACGTTGCACAACGAAAATGCAACGCAAATGCAACGAAAACAAATGCGTTGCACTTTTTTCATTTCACTAAACGAAACTCTTTCATTTCACCGAATGAAATTCTTTCAAAACGCCGAAAACGCTTCTTAAGAAAACACTAATTGAATCAATTAAAAAATGTGATTTAATCTATATAATTTATCATTAACAGTCGTTATAAAACTCTTGCACAACCTATGCTTAAAATTATTGATATAGTAGTGCAATAAATTATAATATTATTAGGATAGTTACTATGAGGTTCATAGAAAGTACATTGTTAGATGAGGTTTCTGAGTTGAAAAGAGAAATTGCTGCATGCGAAGCAAAACTCTTATCTTTACCTCGTGGATCGATATTCATTAGAAAAATGGGAAACTCTTCCTTTGCTTATCGTAAAAGAAAGGAAAACGGAAAGGTTATTTCAGAGTATCTTGGAAATGTTGATAATCTAGAAGTCAAAAGACAAATACACCTTAGTCAAGACTATAAACTTACAAAAAGAGATCTTAGAAGACTAAAAAAGAGACTAATAAATATAGAAAAAGCTTTAAAAATATTTTTAAGACGCTGGTAATTTTAGCGTGATTGTAACATTTTCTTTGAAATAGTCAGCACAAAAATAAAAACAAATTGCAAATGGCAGAAGTGTTTTCCACAAAAGAGCCTTGCTACCATTGCTTGCCTGTAATTGGCTCAGTTTATTATTTAGAAGATAAGAAAAAAGAAAATTGTTAAAGAAAAAACTTCTTTGTTCTTTTGACGGTATTACTACGTACGAATACTGTGCTTATTCTTTGTAATACACTTTTCTCTTTCATCTATAAGTAATCTTGGTTCATAATATTCACAACTATGAAACCATTATCTAGCCTTATCTCTAACATGAAACCCTCTGGTATCAGAGAATTCTTCAATTATGCTTCTGAAAGACCAGAAGTAACTTCTTTAGGAGTTGGTGAACCAGATTTCACTACACCTAAAGCTATTATAGATGCTGCGAAAGATAGTTTAGATAAAGGTAAAACATTCTATACTTCTAACCAAGGCTTACCAGAATTAAGAAATAAGATATCTAAATATTTATTAGATAGATTTGATATAGATTATAAACCTGATGAAATGATTCTAACTGCAGGTTCTTCTCAAGGTATCCTTGCCGCGTTAATGGCCATCATTAATCCAGGAGATGAAGTAATCGTTACTGAACCAACATATATCTGCTATATCCCTGATATTGAGATGTGTGGTGGTAAAGCAGTGGTTATCCCATTAAAAGAAGAGAATAACTTTAAATTAACAAAAGAAGAATTAGAAGCTCATATTACTTCTAAAACAAAAGCGGTCTTCTTATCTTTCCCTAATAACCCAACTGGGGCAATCATGACTAAGGAAGACTTAGAAGATATAGCGCCTCTCATCTTAAAGAATGATTTATACGTTATTAGTGATGAAATATACGCTGAACTAACATATGGCAAGAAGCATTGTTCTATCGCTTCTTTTAAAGGCTTCAAAGAAAGAACAATATTAATAAACGGCTTCTCTAAAGCTTTTGCAATGACTGGTTGGAGACTAGGTTATGTCTGTGCGCCTAAAGATGTCTTAGATCAAATATTAAAGATCCAACAATACATTATGTTAAGCGCTCCCACCATGGCGCAGTATGGCGCAATCTCGGCGTTAGATTACTGCATTAGTGATATGGAAAACATGGTTAAGGAATATAACAATAGAAGAGAATATCTATTAAAATCATTTAAGGAACTAGATATTCAATGCTTTGATGCTGAAGGAGCGTTCTATTTATTCCCATCTATTAAGAAATATAATTTATCTTCTAGAGAATTCTGCTTAAAACTATTACAAGAATATGATGTCCTTGTTGTGCCTGGTACCGCCTTTGGTGACAGTGGTGAAGGCTATATTAGAATTAGCTATGCCGCGGGCATGGATAAATTAGAAAGACTAATCGAAGTTTTAAGATTACTCTAGTTTACGATACGGTTTACGATAACCGCTCCATCTAGTTTACGGAATGGTTTACGGAATGGTTTACGATATGGTTTACGATATGGTTTACGATACGGTTTACAAAGGCTTATTCATACGACATCAAGTTTAAAACTTGGTTTAGACCTTAGTGAAATATAGTGATACACTAAAAATATGAACAATAATGAACTACTAAAAATATTTAATTATTATAAATCTTTAAATCTTAATATCTCTATGGCGAGAGGTAAACCTTGTAAAGAGCAAGTTGATTTATCTTTACCAATGTTAGATTTATTAAATTCTTCTTCTAATTTAATTATTAATAATGCTGATTATCGTAATTATGGCATATTAGATGGTATCCATGAATGTAAGAAGATGTTCTCTAATATCATGGGTATTGAAGAAGAAAATATTATTGTTTACGGCAATTCTTCTTTATATATCATGGCCTCACTTGTGGAAAAAAGTGTTCTTCATGGTGTTAATAATAATCTTCCATTTTCTAAACAAGAACATATCAAATGGTTATGTCCAGTTCCTGGATATGATAGACACTTTACAATATGTGAGTCATTAGGTATTGAAATGATTAATATCCCAATGGATGAACATGGCCCAGATATGGATAAGGTGGAGCAATATATTAAAGATCCAGAAGTTAAAGGCATCTGGTGTGTACCAAAATATTCAAACCCAACTGGTATTAATTATAGTGATGAAGTGATAAGAAGATTCGCTAAATTAAAACCCGCTGCTAATGATTTTAGAATCTACTGGGATTTAGCCTACCTCACCCAACAATCTTTTGATCAACAATATGAACCTATATTAAATATCTATGATGAATGTAAAAAATATCATAATGAAGAAATTGTTTATATGTTTGCATCAACTTCTAAGATGACTTTCCCTGGTTCAGGTGTCTCCGCGTTAGGGTGTAGTGAAAATAACATCAAAGATATTAAGAACACATTAAAATATCAAACCATTGGTTATGATAAATTAAATCAATATCGACATGCATTGTTCTTTAAAGATGATAAAACCATTAAAGAACATATGAATAAACACGCTAAATTATTAAAACCAAAATTTGATATCGTTTTAGATATATTTGAAAAAGAAATAAAAGACATCGCTAGATGGAGTAAACCGACAGGTGGATATTTTATATCCCTTTACGTTAAAAACGCCTCAGAAGTCGTAAAAACGTGTAAAGAATTAGGAGTAACACTTACAGATGTCGGTGCTTCTTATCCATATCATAAAGATCCTAATAATGAACATATAAGAATTTGTCCTAGCTATCCATCATTAGAAGAACTTAAATTAGCGACAGAAGTTATTTGCTTAGCGGTCAAGATGGTTTGTAACAAATAGGTAAGTTCGCGCCACTGGTTTCATTTTTATACTTTACATATTATAGCATATATGATAGCATATAATTGGATTAGGGTTATGGAGAGAAGACAAACTAGGTATATAAACGAATACAATAAAGAGAATTACAAGATGTATCCATTCCGTGTTAAAAGAAGTGACGTAGAACTAATCAACAAATTGGAAAGTGTTTCTAGTAAAAATAGTTATATCACTAATTTAATTATGGAAGATTTGCATCCTAGTGTTTTAACTCTCAAACAAATAAAAGAAATCATTAAGCCGGTGATGGACAAACACAGCATAAAAGAGGTGTACTTGTTTGGTAGTTATTCTAGAGGCGAGGCTAAAAGAAATAGTGACATCGACATTTATTGTGATAAAGGGGATGTTGATACATTATGGAAACAATCTGCTTTTCGCGACGAATTAGAAAAAGCACTAGGCAAAGAGGTTGATCTTGTAATAATTGGCTCAGAAATGCCTGAATATTTTAAAGAACAACTCGAAAAGGACCTAATCAAGTTATGCTAACAACAAAAGAAAAAGGAATCTTAAAATCAATTATCCGCCACTGTGAAAGAGTGGAAAAAACAATTAACAACATTACTGAAGATGATTTTTATAAGGATGAAAACGCGAAAGACGTTGTGTGTTTCAATATTTTTCAAATCGGCGAATTGGCTAAAAAATTACCCAATGAATTGCTATTCAAATATCAAGATGTGCCGTGGAAAGATATCAAAGGTATGAGAGATTGGGTCGGACATGATTATATGACCATCAGTTTTGAAATAGTGTGGAAATCATCATCTTCTGATATTACAAAATTGAAAGAGTACTGCATATTCATTTTGCATGATAATGAGTAATAACTAAAAAAACGTTTCTTTTAATCGGAAACGTTTTTGCTTACCGACCAGAGCAGTTACCATTCTGGATCGCTGTACCCATTCTTCTGAATGCGCCGTGGTCGTGCACTGATTCTCCACCTTCGGTAATTATTAGTTTGTTTTGTCAACCGGGGCAGTTACCATCCCGGATCGCAGTAGCCATCTATTTCTAGATGCGTCGTGGTCGCGCACTGATTCTCCACCTTTGACAAGTTCATTATACATTATTTCTCACCTTTTCAAAACGATTGATAATCTTACATATAAAAAATATATAGTTTTGATACGTTTTTTGTATGATGTTGTTTTTCATAGTGTTATTATTTTTCCATAAAAGAGGTCTTACTTATGTATAAGAACGAATATTTAAACCGTATTTTAGACGATGTGAAAGTCAAATACGCTGAACAAAAAGAATTTATCCAAGCGGTAGAAGAATTCTTAGATTCTATGGATTTCATTGTTGATAAGGATCCAAGAATTGAAGAGAACGCTATTCTTGAAAGATTAGTGGTCCCAGAAAGAATTGTGCAATTTAGAGTGCCTTGGGTTGATGATAATGGCAAAATTAGAGTCAATACTGGATACCGTGTCCAATTTAATTCCGCGATTGGTCCATATAAAGGTGGTATGAGATTTGATAAGTCTGTTAATTTATCAATTCTTAAATTCTTAGGCTTTGAACAAACATTTAAAAACTCCTTAACTGGTTTACCAATGGGCGGTGGTAAAGGTGGTTCTGATTTTGATCCACGTGGCAAGAGTGACGCTGAAGTGATGAGATTCTGCCAGTCCTTTATGGCGGAAATGTTCCGTCATATTGGCCCTAATACCGATGTTCCTGCGGGTGACTTAGGTTTCGGCGCTAGAGAAATTGGCTATATGTTTGGTTATTATAAGAAACTTAGAAATGAATGGTCTGGTGTCTTCACTGGTAAAAACATTTCCTATGGTGGTTCCTTATATAGACCAGAAGCTACAGGTTATGGCTTATTATATTTCGCTGAAGAAATGCTAAAAGCTTACTTTAATGATGATATTAAAGGTAAGAAAGTTGTTATCTCTGGCAGTGGTAAAGTCGGCTCAATGGCCGCTTTAAAGGCTAAAGAATTAGGTGCTATTATCGTTGGTATGTCTGATATCAATGGTTGTGTTAGTGATCCTAATGGCTTAGATGTTGATAAGATTATCGAACTTGCTAAAGCTAAAGGCGAATTCGTTAATGATTACGTCAAGTTATATCCAAATGTTAAATATAGCAAAGTCAGTAGAGACTTATGGAAGACACCATGTGATATTGCCTTACCATGTGCCACACAAGGTGAAATCAATTTAGAAAACGCTAAAGAATTAAAAGCTAATGGCTGCTATATGCTTGTGGAAGGCGCTAATATGCCATGCGATTTAGAAGCTATCCGTTTCTTTAATGAAAATGATGTTATCTTCTCACCAGGTAAAGCAAGTAATGCTGGTGGTGTCGCGGTGTCTGGATTAGAAATGAGCCAAAACGCTATGCACTTATCTTGGACAGCTGAAGAAGTTGATGAAAAACTAAAAGGCATTATGAAGAATATCTTTAGACAATGCTATGAAACCGCGAAGAAATACGGGGAACCAAAGAACTTAGCGTTAGGCGCTAATATCGCTGGTTTCTTAAAAGTTTATGATGCAATGCTTGCAGAAGGAATTGTGTGATAAAACAATAAATAATATTCAACCGCGTCACAAAAAAGTGATGCGGTTTTTATCTATAAGCACTATAATTAAAATGTTTGAAAAAGGGAGTTTTAAAAAATGAAATCTTTAAGAAAATTATTTGTTCTAGCCCCAGTGATGCTTATGTCACTTACAGCTTGCGAAGCTAAAATTGATGAAGCTAAGGCTAAAGAAAGAGTGAATGCTTATGACAGCGCTAAAGTCGCAGAAAAATATGAATCCTGCGATGTCACTATGAAAGTCGATGTTAAAAAGAATACTGGTGCATTCGCTGAAGGCGGAAGCATGTATATGCTTGTCAGCCTTATGAAAAATGCGGGTGAAGATGGTGAGCAAAAAGGTCAACCAGCAGAAGAATATGTTTATACTAGTGAGATGTTTGAAACATTAATGACTTCTTTCAGTGCTGTTTCAGGCGAAACCAAAAATGCTGAAGTCACATATTATTCTTATAAGAGCAACGGCTTAAAAATTAGTGGTTCTGCAAAACTTGATCAAGAGTATCAAGGCGCCAAAATGAGTGGTTCTGTTAAAGCAGAATTATATGTTTTAGATGATGGTAGAGTCGAAAAAGAAAAGGCTACCTTGAATTTAAAAATTAGTGGTGGAGAAACCGAAGAAGTTAAAAAGACGAACGGCGAACTAAATCTTTCTCTTAGCGCTAGCGTTAAGTGGAACGCTAAAAAGTAATCGATAATAACGTTTGCAATAAGAGGGCACCTAGTGTGCTCTTTTATTGTACTTTCCAATTATTTTTTCAAGACAATGTAAAGAATAGTTACATTTTTTGTAAAGAAAAATTAAATAATTGTTTTTAAATGATATAACAAAGTTATAAACAAATTAAAATGATATAAAAGTAAAGAAAACTTTACAAACTTCTTGCAAATAAATATAAAAACCTTTAATGTTAATGCATACGAAAAAGGGAGACAGTATTATGACAATTGGCGAGAAAATCGTTCACTTGAGAATCGTTAACAACATCTCACAAGAAGAATTATCTAAGATCTTAAAGGTCTCAAGACAATCATTATCTAAATGGGAAAATGGTGATACATTACCTCCATTAGATAAAACTAAAGAATTATGTCAAATCTTTAAAGTCAGTGCGGATGAATTGATTGACGATAACATTGTTATTCATAAAGGTAAAAAAATTGAATTACCTGATGAAAACATTAAAACCAAATATTTTGGTACAGATGGCTTTAGAGGAGAAGCTAACGAATTACTTAACTCCGATAGAGCATATAAAATTGGTAGATTCTTAGGTTGGTTCTATTCCAATCCTAAATACAATATGCAAAAACCAGGCTATAGACCAAGAATCGTTATTGGTAAAGATACAAGAAGATCTTCCTATATGCTTGAATATAGTGTGGCCGCTGGTGCGGCATCAAGTGGTGCGGACGTTGAATTATTACACGTTACAACCACTCCATCAGTGTCCTATATTGTTAGACAAGATTGCTTTGACTGTGGTGTCATGATCACAGCGTCACATAATCCATTCTATGATAATGGTATTAAAGTCATTAACGGTAATGGTGAAAAATTAGAAGATGGTGTTGCTTATCTTGCGGAAGCTTATTTAGATGGTGATTTCAAAACACTCGGTTTAGAAGGTGAAAGTGATTTACCATTTGCTAAACGTGGTGATATTGGCACAATTAACGATTATTCTTCTGGTAGAAATAGATACATCGGTTATTTGATTTCTTTAGCCAAACACTCCATGAAGAGATTAAAAATTGGTTTAGATACCGCTAATGGTGCTTCTTGGATGATTGCAAAATCAGTTTTTGAAGCATTAGGCGCTCAAGTGTTTATTACCAATAACCATCCAGATGGTTTAAACATTAACTTTAATGCTGGTAGTACACACATTGAAAACTTCTGCAAATACGTTAAAGAAAATAAATTAGATTTAGGCTTTGCCTTTGACGGTGACGCTGATAGATGTATTGCTGTTGATGAAAATGGTAAAGAAGTTGATGGTGATAAGATTATGTACTTATTAGCCTGCAAACTCCAAAGCGAAGGTTCTTTAGAAAAGAATACAGTCGTCGCTACAATTATGTCCAACAGTGGTCTTGAAAAAGCCTTAAAAGGCATTGGCTGTAGATTAGAAAGAACCAAAGTTGGTGATAGATTCGTCTTTGAAAGAATGATGAACGAGGGCTATTCATTAGGTGGTGAACAATCTGGTCACATCATTATTAGAAAATACGCGACCACTGGTGATGGTGCCTTAACTGCTATCATGGTCACAGAAGAAATCTTAGAAAGAAAAGAAACATTATCTAAATTAGTGGCCCCAGTTAAATTATTACCACAAAAAACAAAGAACGTCAGAGTCACTGATAAGAACGCTACTGTCGAAGATGAAGTTGTCAAAGCTAAATTCGAAGAAGTGAATAAAGAAATTGGTGATAATGGTAGAGCGTTATTAAGACAATCCGGTACTGAACCAGTTATCCGTATCATGGTCGAACACGGCTCTTTAGCGGAATGTGATAAATATATTGACGCTATCTATAGTGTCATCAAAAAGAGAGGATATGTCATCGATGAATAAGAAAGTTGTATTAACTAGCGAATTATTCGACTGTGGTATTCCATATTTAAGAGAATATTTTGACGCCGCTAAATATCCTTGGGAATTACTTCCACAAATTAAAGAGATCATTAAGAAAGTTTTAGAAAATGGTCTTCCAGGATATACCTTACTTAAAGAAGGTGTCCTCGTTGGTGAAAATGTTACCATTTCTCCAACCGCCACAATTATTCCTCCAGCTATTATCGGTAGCAATACTGAAATTAGACCAGGAGCCTATATTAGAGGTAACCTCATCTGTGGTGATAACTGTGTATTAGGTAATTCATGCGAATTTAAAAACGCCATTATCTTATATCACGTTCAAGTTCCACATTATTCATATGTTGGTGATTCCATCTTAGGTAACTACGCTCATATGGGTGCGGGTTCTATCTGCTCTAACTTAAAGAGCGATGGTAAGAATATTGTTATACACGGTGAAGAAGAATATGAAACAGGTTTAAGAAAAATCGGTGCGATTTTAGGCGATTATGCTGATATTGGTTGCCAATCCGTCTTAAATCCAGGTACAGTCATTGGACCACATTCTCAAGTTTATCCATTAAGCATGGTGAGAGGTGTTGTCCCAGAAAATAGCATTTATAAAGCAAAAGATAATATTGTTGTCAAAGAAAAGAGGTAAACAAAAATGAAAGTTGTCGTTGGCACAAATGAAGAAATCAGCAAATTAATTGCTGAAGAATTTATCAAACAAGTTCAAAAGAAACCAAACAGTGTCTTAGGTTTAGCCACAGGTACATCCCCAATCGAAGTGTACGCTAACATGATTAAGGCTAATAAAGAAGGTAGAGTGTCATTCAAAGATGTTGCTACATTCAACCTTGATGAATACATTGGTTTAGAAGGTACACACGATCAATCATATCGTTACTTCATGAATAAATATTTGTTCGATGGTTTAGATATCGATAAAGCTCGCACACACGTTTTAAAAGGTGTTGGTGACTATTTAGCTTACGCTAATCAATACGACGCTGAAATCGCTTCTTTCGGTGGCATTGATCTTCAAATCTTAGGTATCGGTAGTGATGGTCATATCGCCTTCAACGAACCAGGCACACCATTTGATTCTTTAACTCACGTCGCTGAATTAACAGAACAAACAATTAGAGATAATTCAAGATTATTCAATGATATCTCTGAAGTTCCTACAAAAGCGGTTACCATGGGCTTAAAGAGCATTATGAACGCTAGAAAAATCGTCTTAATCGCTACAGGCAAAAACAAAGCTCAAGCTATTTATAACTTATTAAAAGGTCCAAAGACTGAAGAAGTTCCTTGCTCCATCCTTCAAGACCACCCAGATTGCACAATCTATGTCGATGAAGATGCTTATAGCTTAGTTAAATAATTAAATCTTTATAAAATTGTTGCACCTAGTGCATTTTAAACCATTAGGCGCAATAGAGAGTATGCCTCCACATTGGGGGCATATTTTCTTTTCGATCGCTTGACGCATTTCTTTTTGATAATCTCTTCTATCTTTCTTTATTTTTTCAATACTTTGTAAATGCATCTCATCATTGACGTATGCTTCGTTATCTAAAAGAGTGTTATAGATATGTTCAATCGTGGTTCTACTTAAAGGATTGTCAATAGTGATTAAATTAATTCTTTTTAAGATGTCTTTAAGGTCACAGACATTGAATAAATCAATACCATCAGCGTTATTTTGAATAAAAACCACAAAACAATAGATAGGGTAGTCTTTACCAATAACTCTTTTGATTATTCTGATATGTGATTGATTTTGTTTTAAGGGATTATGAAATGTTTCTGTTTTGATTTTACCTTTCACAAAGAATGATTTTTTCCAATAAGAATCATCTTCTAAACCAGTAATATTGCCATAATAGTTTTTAGTTTCGATAACAAAAACGCCGTTCTCTCTAATAAGAATGTGATCGATTTGATGAGATACTTTATTTTCCCCTAGCAAAACTAAGTTATTTATTAAACGATGAAATGATTGGTCAGCCTCTAATGTGGACGCGGCCAATAATTCTCCTTGTTCTCCACGTTTAAGTTTATTCTGCTTCCCCATTAAGAATTGGTTTTAAGTATTTTAAAACTGGTTCGTTTAATAATTCATTAAGTAAGAAACCAAATGTATCAATGGCTTCATTTTCATGATTTAAACCAACTGCAGCGTAATGTAGTTCTAAATAATCTCTATCCTTGATATTAGTGATGTACGCTCTAAACCAAGGATTGTTTTCATTAAATGCATTAATTAAATATAAGTTATCGTAAGTGCTTTCGATAACATCGAATGTTAAGAATAAATGAATAGTGCCACTTTGATAGGCGACGAATCTGCAGTAAACAGAATTAATAAAATAATCTTTCGCGGTTATTTGAGTATGGAAAGTAATTTGATCAGCTGTTTCTTCATGAACTTGTAAACCAATCTTTTCTCCAAATTTTAATAATTGTTCTTTTAAGTTTGTGAGATTCATATCTAGTGGCTCCTTATTAGGCCTAGTTATTATAGCATATTTACTTTGAATAACTTCACTAAGTGTGTAAAATAATGTGGTATGAAATTAAGCATAGTTATTCCTTGCTATAACGAAAGCAAGGATATAAAGAAAAATACATTAATGGTGCAAGAATATCTTCGTAACCTCAAAATCGATTACGAGCTTATTTTAGTTAACGATGGTAGTAAAGATAAGACTAAACAAGTCATCGAATCTATCGAAGGTATTAAAGCGTTATCTTATGACGTTAACCGCGGTAAAGGTGGCGCGGTTAAATATGGTATTGAAAACGCAAGTGGTGATTATGTTTTATTCATGGACGCTGATTTATCCACCAAGTTAGAAGCTATTGAAAAATTAATACCATTATTACCTCAATATGATGTTGTTATCGGCAGTAGACACGCTAAAGATAGTGTCATCAAAAAGAAACAACCAGCCTTAAGAGTGTTCATTGGTTGGTGCTGCCGTAAACTTGTCAATATGAAGTTCCATTTCAACTATAAAGACACTCAATGTGGCTTTAAAGCCATGAGAATTGATGTTGCTAAAAAGATTGTCTCTAAACAAGTAGTTAATAACTTCGCTTTTGACGTTGAATATCTCTATATCGCTAAATTGAATAATTTATCAATTAAAGAAATGGGTGTTATCTGGTCAGATGATAGAGGTAGCACTGTTTCACCATTAAAATCATCCGTTAAATTCTTTAAGGACTTATCATTTATCAAAAAACATAAAAAGGCTTATCTATTTGATGAGCCAAACAACACAACTAAGATCGCTATTGAAGAAGGACACAAAATCGCCACAGATAAGAATTCAAAGGGATGCTCTTCGATTGACGAATTAAGGAATGAAACAGATCTTTAATTTGTATCAATCTTGACACTCTATAAAGTCGGTTCACATTCAGACTTATTTAGATAGGATTAATTCCAGTAATGAGTCTGCTCTCAATAGATTACACAAATCATCCTCGTTATTAATGACGAGGTTTTTTGTTTTTTGGTAATAGTGGTTAATCACTTTATCAGTTGTGGTTCTCGCATGTTTATAGGCATTTTCATCTAATCCTTCAAGAGATTCTTCAATTAATGTAATCATACATCTTCTAAGTAAGGCAATAAGTGAAGTTTCAAGCCAACAATTAATGCCTGTATCGATTGCTTTTAACTTGATGAATAAATCTAGACCATCTTCTGGAGAATGCCATAAATCGGCAAAAGCATAGTCAAAACCTTTGTTGCTTTTATAATAATTAATTGCATCATCGTGAATGATTGTAATTTTGTTTTTAAATGGGAAAGAAGGGAACAATAATTTATTAAACAAATTAATAATGTTTTGATCTTTTTCAATAATGGTGATGTGCTTTACTTCAGGTTTATTAGCCATCATAAATGGGACATAGCCCATACCTAGACCTAACACTAAAACATTACCTTTCGCTTCTTTAATAAAAGGTTCCATTGTTTCTATTTCGTTAGGATTAAGCGACATCCAGATATTATTACCTTCACATAAGGCTAAATAAGAGAATGGTTCTTTAAAATAACCAATGTTGCTATATTCTTTATAATCACTAGTGACTGTTATCTCATCATATGGGAAAGTTTGATAAGGAAAATATTTAATCATTCTTAAAGAATATGGACCATATTTACCAGTAGCTTTAATTCTTTTAGTGTATTCATTGTTTTTATATTTATTAGTGTTCAAACATTTAAGACGCTTCGTACAATATTCATTAATGACTTCATTAGTTTCTTTATCATCTCTATCTAAAGAATAAATATCATAAAAAGAATCAATCATTGCTTCTTGTTCTGATAATCCTTCTTTTACTAATTCACTAATTTTTGATTTGTCAAAGAAATCAGTGTAGTTACAAGCATCATTAAAAAGATCCGCTGCCCAAATATTTTTTTGATTAGTGACAATGACTTTATCTATTTTCTCTTTGAGAAACTTATTAATATTAATTTTCATGCTTTTATAATACATCACAAATGACACTTTTTAATGAAAATAATATTTTTACAAGTATAATAGGTATATCCCTATAGAGGTCTCCCTACCATGAAAAAGTTTTTTAGAGGTTTATTAATTACCCTTGTTGTTCTTATAATTCTTCCAATCGCTTTAGCGTTTATTTTCTTATTTGATACTGGAAAAATGAAAGTCACTTACGATGACAATTTCACAGTGGAAAATTGGTCTAAAAGTTTAGTAGTGGATTCGTTAGATAACGCTCCAACGAATGCAAAAGCAAAATTCGTTTTAACTGAAAATGATTTAAATAACTTTATCCATTCACAAATCAAAAATAATACTCAATTACAAAAATATCTCACCCAATTAGCGGTGGACATTAAGAATGATTCTTATGTTTTAAATATTTCTGGTAAAGCATTTTTCTTTGAAACAAGAGCGAAGCTCACTGCGAAATTATCTAAAGAAGTAGTTGCATCTGATGAAGGCGAAAAAGAAGCATTTGTCTTATCCGTTGATAAGATGCAATTAGGTAGACTTTCTCAGTTAAAACCAATCATCATGTTCTTCTTAAATACTTTTGTTAATAATGAAACAATTGACGCTTTAACTTCCTCTATTAAGTTACATACCGATTTAGCCAATTCTCGTTTATTCTTATATGTTTCAGATTTTAGAGAAATGATTAATAAAAATGTCACTGGTGGCTCAGGCACTTCTGAATTCTATTTCTCATTCATTAATGATTTCTTTGATATGAATTTAGTAAGTGTTGATTTCTACGCTGACGATGCCTTAACACTTAATGTTAACTTAGAACCATTAACCGGTAATGATTATGGTGCGGACGCTGGTGAATATGTCTATTACCCAATGAACTATGATGACACCACCACAAAATTAACAATTAACGGTCAAGAAAAGAAATTGTCTTTAAACACTATTAGAGATGCGATTGTTTCTTTATTAGATGACCGCATTATTGAAACTAAAGATATGAGTTTAGTCTCTAATTATTTATTTGAAGGCTATAAGATCAATAACGCTCCTGATGTTAATTTATCTAGCATTGGTATTCCAGTTAAAGAAGCATATCAAGGTTTCAATCTCGTCAGTTCTGATTCCATTGACGATATGATGAAAAACGCCATTGCAACATTCTCTAGCTACACTCCAAGTTTAGATACATTTGATATCGCGACATTAACTGAAAGCGAAATCAATTTATTCTTAAAAACACAAAGTGCTTTAGGCCATAAATATTTCCTCCAAAGAGCGGTCGCGGATAGCAAAAATAAAGTTAACTATATCGCTGTTGATAATGCTTATTTAAATATTTATGGTGATGACCTAGTTATCAGTGTTGGTTTAAACTTAAACGGTTTAGAAACATTCTTAACTATTAAGATGGCTTTAGATAAAGTGGCGTCCACTGATAAATTAGTGTATAAAACATCAAAAGTATATTTTGGTAAAGAAGATAAGAATTTAAATATCTCTAAAGAGACACAACAAGTCATCTTCGATACCTTATCTCAAGCCATGAATCAATCATCATTTAAATTCTCTAATGATGGTACATTAACAATATCTTTTGATGGCTTAATTAATACAGCGATTAATTCCATTGATACATCTAATCCAATTAGCGCTCAATATAAGACATTCTTACAAAATAATGCTGATTTAAAAGTTGTTATCGAAGGCAATAACGTCACTGATAATTCATTAGTGAAGATTCAAGCTAAACGCCGCTAGATATTAGCGAATATATCATGAATGCAGTCTGTGATTTCATCGCAGACTTTTTCATATCTACCTGTATACCATGGATCTTCAATCTCATAGATACTAGGAGTGTATTTATTAATACGATAAATAATGTTTTTATAATTATCTAATTGTCTTAATAACGAATAATAATTTTCATCATCCATACAAAAGATATAATCAGCTTTATCATAATCGCTTTGTCTAATACGAGTGGCAGCATGAGGATACATTTGTATACCTCTTCTATATAATTCTCTTTTCATTGGAGGATAGACATCGTTACCGATTTCTTCGCTTGATGTCGCTCTTATTAAAATATTGAATTCTTTATCACGTCCTTGCTCTTTTAAATACTGTTTAGCAATAAAAGCCGCAGCAGGACTACGGCATATAGAACCATGACAAACAAATATAATGGTCTTCATTATTCTAATTCAACAGCGCCTGTATAAAGTTGATAATAGGCACCTTTTTCCGCGATTAAGCTTTCGTGATTACCTCTTTCGATAATCTCACCATGATCTAGAACTAAAATATAATCAGCATTTTGAATAGTGGATAATCTATGAGCAATAACAAATGTTGTTCTACCTTTCATCAATTGATCCATACCTTTTTGCACTAAGCGTTCGGTTCTAGTATCAATAGAAGATGTCGCTTCATCAAGAATCATGACAGGAGCGTCAGCGATTGCCGCTCTTGCAATAGAAATTAATTGTCTTTGACCTTGCGATAAATTATCACCGTTTGCAGATAACATGGTGTTAAAGCCTTGTGGTAATCTCATGATGAAATCATAAGCATTAGCAATCTTTGCCGCTTGATAGACTTCTTCATCAGTAGCGTCAAGTCGACCATATCTAATATTGTCCATGACAGTACCAGTGAATAAGTTAACGTCTTGTAAAATCATGCCTAAAGAGTGACGTAAGTCGTCTTTTTTAATCTTATTGATATTTATGCCATCATAACGGATTTTGCCGTCTGCGATGTCATAAAATCTATTAATTAAATTAGTAATAGTGGTTTTACCTGCGCCTGTTGCACCCACTAAAGCGATTTGTTGACCTGGGTGAGCGTAAACAGAAACGTTTTTAAGAACAGTTTTCTTGCCATCGTAACTGAAATCAATATCATCGATGACAATATCACCTTTTAATTCGGTATATGTAATCGTGCCATCCGCTTTATGAGGATGTTTCCAAGCATAATATCTAGTTCTTTCATTTGTCTCTTCAAAGGTTCCATCATCATGATATTTGATATTAACTAATGTAACGTAACCATCATCTGCTTCTTTTGTTTCGTCTAATAAATCAAAACATCTAGATGCACCAGCGGTACCCATAACAACGAATGTCACTTGTTGAGAGAAGTTACCAATGTTTTGAGTAAACATTCTAGATAACATTAAGAAAGGCACTAAGAGTTGAGAATAGAATGTTGAGGCGTTAACTTCCGCTAAACCGGTTAATGATAAGTTAAATGTGTTAGGAGTGATATAAAGAATACAACCTAAAATAGCGATAAAGACATAGATGAAGTTACCGATATTGCCGTTAATTGGCATCATGATATTGCCATGTATATTAGCGATAGTGGCATTCTTATATAATTCATCATTAACTTTATCAAAGTCATCTAAGCTATCTTCTTCATGGGTAAATACTTTAATGACTTTTAAGCCAGTAATACTTTCTTCAATATTACCTTCAACTTTACCCACACTAATTTGTTGGGCAACGAAATAACGTGAAGCACGTCCACCAATTATCTTGGTATTGAATATCATCGCAATGGTACCTAAGATAACCACTAATGTCATCCAAATAGAGAAGAACATCATGACTGTTAAGCAACCAACAGCGGTTAACAATGTAGTAACGATATTTGGTAATGATTGAGAGATTAATTGTCTAATTGTATCGATATCGTTAGTGTATAAAGACATGATTGCACCGTTTTGGTGTGTATCGAAATATTTAATTGGTAATTTTTGCATGTGGGAGAACATCTTGTTACGGAAGAGATTCAAATACTTTTGTGTAACAATCGCCATTGTTCTATTCCATGTCCAAGAGCAAATAACACCAACAGCGTAAATGCTCGCCAAAGCAATAATTAAGACAGTTAAATTAGCGTTGAAACTAATAGCCCCAAACAATGACACCTCAAATGTGCCGTTTAAGATACTTACTTGTTGAGCGGGATCTAATTTTTGAGGAATAGCTTTAGTTAATAAATCAGTAATTAAGCTAGCGAAAATAGAACCACTTAAATTAACAAGAATGGAAAGGGTGAGAGTAACTAATGAAAGAATAAGTTCAAATTTAAAATTCTTCCAAAGCGATTTAATTAAACGTGCAACAGTGCCTTTTTTAGGCTTAGCATAATTTTTAATGCGTGGCGCTGGCATATTATTCTCCTCCTTTCTGTGTTTGCGATTGATAAATTTCACGGTAAATCTCGTTATTGGCTAATAACTCTTGATGTGTACCAATATCGTTAATTCTTCCGTTATCTAAAACAATGATTTGATCAGCTTCTTCAATAGAGCTAATTCTTTGAGCGATGACAATTTTTGTCATTTCTGGTAAATCATTCTTTAATGCTTTTCTAATTAATCTATCTGTTTTGGTATCAACAGCGGAAGTGGAGTCATCTAAGATTAAAATCTTAGGATTCTTTAATAACGCTCTAGCGATGCATAATCTTTGTTTTTGACCACCAGAGAAGTTAGCGCCGCCTTGTTCAACGACTTTATCAAGTCTCTCTTTAGTGGCTTCAATTGTTTCAGAGATTTGGGCCACTCTTAAAGCGTTAATCATTTCTTCTTCAGTCGCATCTTTTTTGCCCCAACGCATGTTAGAAGCAACTGTACCACTAAATAAGAAGTTCTTTTGCAAAACAACCGCAACAGAATCTCTTAATGCTTTGAGATCATATTCTTTAACATCATGACCACCAACAAAGACATGTCCTTCAGTGGTGTCATATAATCTAGAAATTAAATTAACTAATGTGGATTTACCAGAACCAGTGGAACCGATAATACCAACGAATTGACCGCTTTTAATATTGATATTTAAATCACTAACTGCATAACATTCGGCTTCTTTTTTATATTTGAATGAAACATTATCAAATACTACAGAACCATCATTAACTGCCATCACAGGGTTTTCAGGATTCTTAATTGTTGATTCTTCATCTAATACTTCACTAATACGTCTAATTGATTCAAATGACATAACTAACATGGTGACAATCATGGAAATCATCATGATAGACATTAAGATTTGAATTCCATATGTAAGTAACGCTGACATTTGCGCGGTACTTAATTGACCCCAAATAATCTTTACTCCACCTTTGCCATCCGCTTCAGGTGTCGATGTATTAAAGATGATTAATGCGGATAAGAACATAGTGATTAAATAAACGACATGGATAGATGTGTTCATTAGTGGCGTCATTAAGGCGACAATCTTTTCCGCTTTAATAAAGTCTTTACTTAAGTTATTAGAGGCAGTGGAGAATTTATTATCTTCATATTCTTCTCTAACATAAGATTTAACAACACGCATACCTGCAACGTTTTCTTGCACAGATTCATTTAATGCGTCATAACGCTTAAAGACTCTTCTAAAGATACCCATTGCAAATTTTGCAACCACAACGAAGATAATACCAATGACAGGAATAGCAATAACAAAGATCCACGCTAAATTGCCACCAACAATAAATGCCATGACAGCGGAGAAGATGAGCATTAATGGTGCTCTTACAACAATTCTGATGGCCATCGCAAATGAGTTTTGTGTATTGGTGACGTCAGTGGTCATTCTTGTTACTAAACTAGAAGCATGGAAATGATCAATATTCTCAAAAGAGAATGATTCAACTTTCTTATATAAATCTCTTCTTAAGTTTTTAGCAAAGCCACTAGCAGCGTAAGCGGCAAATCTACCTCCTAAAATACCACAGGCAATAGAAACAATCGCTAAACCTAAAATAATTAAGAAATAAGGAACTAATTCAGTTATTGATGTCACAAATTCGATTTTGTCGACAAATTGTGACATGACAAATGGCAAAGCACATTCAACAGCCGCTTCACCAATCATGAATAAAGGAGTGATGATAGCGAATATTTTATATTCTCTGACGCTTTTTAAGACTTTAGCGATCATTTTAAACATCGATTTTTCCCTCCCTTTCATTAATTGCTATGAAATTGTAAAGTTTGATAACAAACTTGTCAATAAAAAGACACTAAAGAATATCAAATTTGGCGATAAGTATAATAAGTGGTATATAATTATAATGCTATGGAAACTAATTATGATTATCTAATTGTTGGCGCTGGTCTTTATGGCGCCGTTGCCGCCCATGAACTATATAAACGCGGCTATAAAGTGCTCGTGGTGGAAAAAAGAAATAACATCGCAGGCAATATCTACACAGAAGAAATAGAAGACATTCAAGTTCATAAATATGGGCCACATATCTTCCATACTTCCAAAAAAGAAATATGGGACTATGTTAATCAATTTGCTAAATTTAATGACTTTGTGAACATGCCTTTAGCGTTCTATAAGGGCAAATACTATAACATGCCTTTTAACATGAATACATTCCATCAAATATTTGGTGTTAATACCGCAGAAGAAGCTAAAGCACGCATCGAAAAAGAAATTAAAGAAGCAAATATCAAAGAACCAAAGAATCTTGAAGAAAAAGCCATTTCTATGGTTGGCACAACAATTTACGAAATGCTCATCAAAGGCTATACCCAAAAACAATGGGGTAGGCCATGTAACGAACTACCCCCATTTATCATCACTCGTTTACCAGTGAGATATGAATATAACAACAATTACTTCAATGATATCTATCAAGGAATTCCAATCGGTGGCTATACCAAATGGATTGAAAATATGCTAGACGGTATAGAAGTAAGACTCAATTGTGATTATCTTGAGCACAAAGAAGAACTTAATAAACTCGCTAATAAAATTATCTACACAGGCGAGATTGATAAATACTTTGATTATTGTTTGGGCGCTTTAGAATGGAGATCACTCCGTTTTGAAGAAGAAATCATCGATAAGCCAGATTATCAAGGTAATGCAGTTGTTAATTATACGGAATATGAAGTGCCATATACCCGTATTGCAGAGCATCAATACTTTGAACCGGGTCAAAAGCATAATAAAACTGTCATCACTAAAGAATATTCCAAGAACTGGACATTAGGGGATGAGGCCTATTATCCTATCAATAACGATAGAAATAGTGAGTTATACGCTAAATATCAAGAATTAGCCAAACAAAACAAAAATGTTTACTTTGGTGGACGTTTAGGTACCTATTCATATTACAATATGGATGTGGTAGTAGAGAAAGCTTTACAATTAGTAGAGTCATTAATTGGATAATTAACTTGCTTAAATATTCTTCTTTACTATAATGTTGTAAGGCTAAGAGGCTGAATTATTACAAAAAAGTTATGAAGTACATTACATTTACAATCCCTTGCTACAATTCACAAGACTATATGCGTCACTGCATCGATAATATCGTTGCGGCTGGTGAAGAAGTTGAAGTCATCATCGTCAATGACGGTAGCAAAGACGACACAGGAAAAATCGCTGACGAATATGAAAAGAAGTACCCAACAATCGTTAAAGCCATTCAAAAAGAAAATGGTGGACACGGTTCAGGTGTTATGGCGGGTATCCATAACGCTAACGGTATGTTCTTTAAGGTTGTCGATAGTGACGACTGGATTGAAACAAAAGATATTTTAGACATGCTTTCATTAATCAAAAAGCATGAAGAAGAAAAAGCTAATATCGATTTATATATTACTAACTATGTTTATGAACATGCTGCGGATAATACACAATTTGTCATGCATTATCGCAAATGTTTACCAGCGGAACAAATATTCACCTGGGAAAAGATGAAACGCGTGAAATTAGAAACAGTCTTCTTAATGCATTCATTAATGTATAGAACATCTAAATTAAGAGAAAGTAAGATGGAACTTCCAAACCATACTTTCTATGTTGATGATATCTATGCTTACCAGCCATTACCATTCATGAAGAAAGTTTTCTATCATGATATTGATTTATATCACTATTTCATCGGTAGAGCGGATCAATCCATTAACTACAAGACAATGTGTCAACGTTATGAACAACAAATGAGAGTGTTCAAAATCATGTTTACAGCCTACACATATGATGAAATCTATAAACAACCATATCATTTAAGAAAATACATGATTAAATGGTTAATGACTATCTGTGGTATCACATACATGACAATCGTTGGTGTTAAAGACGATAAAGAAACACGTTGGAAAACATTTAAACAATATTTTAAGGAACTTAAACAAATTGATAGAAAATTATATAACAAGATTCGTCATCGTTCCTTAGCGGCATTCGCCTTTGCGGTTCCTGGTTATAATTTAAAATCATTTGCTTCTAGAAAAGTTTACGGAACATATCAAAAGAAATTAAAGCTTGGCTAATTAATGACCTCTCTAAAAGAGAGGTTTTTTGTTGCAAATAATTTTATTAATACTACAATATTGCATGTATAAGGGAGGTTTTCTTATGAAAGAAAAATACATTAGAATTATTTCCGCGATTATCATGATCGTGATGGGTATCATCATCGCCGTTTGTGGTGCGGGTACCGCTCTTGATTTGTATTTTGGTATTGGCTTTGTCGTCACAGGCGCTGTTTTAATCGTCTTAGACATCATCAGCTTAACCAAAAACAAAATCATCTCATTTGGTCAAGTATTCCTTGCTGCGGCATTTACGACAATTGGTATCACATTATTAACAACCCATTATGTCTCATTTGCTATACTAGTAAACTTAATTGTTATATTAGTCTTAGGCATGGGCATTGCGCTAGCAATCTTTGGCTTATTAACACTTATCTTAACCAAACAAGTTCCTGTTGGCATTGCCCAACTTGTTATTGGCTTAGTTGTGGTGGCATTAGTTATTGTTTACTTAAATGTCGAAGACTTCAGAACAGTCTTCTGGATCATCGCCGGCATCTTAATTGCTGCCTATGGCGTTCTTGATTTAATCTTAACCTTGACAAACAAGAAACTTAAATAAATAAAAAGTTTGATAGAAACAACCCTTATTGCAAAAGTAAGGGTTTTTCTTTTTGCCTTCATAATATATACTCTTATTGGCTATTTTTCATAAAATGCGCCTCAAAGTTTACATAAAAACAACCTCAAGTTGGTGGTATGTGAATAATAACATCTAATAAAATATACCCGACACTTATAGGAGGGCTAATTATGACAACAGGTGAAAAGCTACAAAAATTAAGAAAAGAAAATAATTACACTCAAGAAGAACTAGCTGAGATTATGAATGTTTCTCGCCAGTCAATTTCTAAATGGGAAAGTGATGTCGCTTTTCCAGAAACTGAAAAGCTAATTTCTTTATCTAAGTTATATAATTGCTCTATTGATTATCTTTTAAACGCCCAAATAGATGAATACATTAAAAAGAATAATAACGAAGCGCATGGGAGCGTCTGGCTACTCATTAGAAAAAGAATGCCTCTTATCATCTCTTCGCTAAGTACTTATTTCTTTTTATTTATATTCTTTGCTTTTCCTTGGCTTATCAGTGAAGGGTATTTTATAACCAATAGTGGCGTTATAATGACTATTAATTCTAGCTTTTATGGTTTAACAAAAATAGTGGGCGATCCAGTTGTTAATGCAGCGGCTTTAAAAAATCTTAGTATTGTCACGATAGTGTTTCTATCGCTTCAAGCAATCACCAGCTTCATGTTTATATTTTTTGATCTTAAAGGATTAAAAATAGCAATCAGGGTATCAAATATTGTCCTATTTGTTCTAATGTTACTTTTTGCCTTATTAACGATTGCTCTTAGAAGCTATAACGTCCATATGACAGTGTTTTTCTATTTTTCATTTACACTAACGCTAATTTTGATGGTAATTCAATACGCAGTTAAACCGATTAGAAAGACTCGTTAATCTCTTTAATAACAGGTATGTCCACTTTGATTTCTTTACGGTCGTACGTAACGAAGCCATTCATTTCTTCCTCGACATCACTTAGTTGAGTATAGATAAATCCTGACATACCTTTTTCTTTAGCGGGTTTAATCTCTTCATTAATAAATCTTATATATTCTTTTTGGAAGTCTTCTTTGTTATTAAATAGCAAGTAAATGAAGCCTTCCTTTTTCTTTGCTTCTTTTAAACGTTTATCAAGAATATACGCGCCACATTCAGAGCAGACATAGGCTCTTCCTTTTAATTTATATTTAGCAGGAACTTTTACTTTCCATTTATAGATATGCATTGATTTAACATCGCTGCTACCTTGGTCATGCCATCCTGAAGCGTGGTCATAGATTCTAGTAGGGTCAACAAACTTTAATTTCTGGTATATCTCTTTAGCGTCAAATTGTCCCCAACCTTCATTAAATATTGTCCAATAAACGATGCAAGGACAGTTATAAAGAAGAGCAATTGTATCTAAGAATTCTTGATATGCTTCTTTTCTTCCTTCTTCATTTTCTCTAAAGAATTTTTTATATCTATGATCGTTAATTTTATATCTCACAAATAGTGGTACTTGGTTAAGCCAAAAATCATATTTTGTGCAGCCATTTACAAAGTCTTGCCACACTAATAAACCGAGCCTGTCGCAATGGTAATACCACCTCATAGATTCAATCTTAATATGTTTTCTAGAAACATTAAATCCAAGTGACTTAATGAGGTTAATATCATTGATGTAATCTTCATCGCTATTTGGTGTTAATAAACCTTCTTCATAATAGCCTTGATCAAGGACACCTTTCATGAAGTATGGTTTATTATTAAGAGTGATAACTTTCATTCCATTTTCATTTTGCATTAAAGAAATTTTTCTCATCGCAAAATAAGAAGAAACTTCATCGACTTCATTATAAATTTTGAATTCATAAAGGTATGGATTTTCTGGTGACCAGAGATTCATATCTTCAATTGGAATGATATTGTCTTTTTCCGCTTCAATTTCGTAAATTCGATTTTTTAAATTGAGTTTTGCAGACTTATTGGAAGATTTAAAGCTTATTCTGACGACTTTTTCGTCAATATTTGGTGTAATCTTTATCGATTCAATATAACCGTTATTGACGCTTTCTAACCACACTGGCATATAGATACCAGATTGCGGTTTATACCATATTCCACCTGGCTTTAAATGTTGCTTTCCTGAACTATGATATGAGCTATTTGTGGTGTCTATAACTCTAACAATTAATACTCCTTTTCCATCATTTAAATATGGTTTGATATCCATTTCAAAAGGTAAAAAACCACCAATGTGTTTCATCACAAATTGACCATTAACAAATACTTCTGCTATTTGGTCAACCGCACCAAAGTGTAGTATAACTTTATCTTTAATAAATTCCTTAGGCAAATCTAAATTTAAACGATAGAAAAGATAGTCATCTGGCATGACAGTTTTATTGACGCCACTCTTAGTAACTTCAGGAGAAAAAGGTACTAAAATTTGACCATCAAAAATAGTGGGAATTTCTTCTTTTTTTCTAATCGCATATTCCCAATATCCATTAAGGCAAATATAGGAATCTCTTTTAAACTGAGGACGTGGATATTCACTTAGAGGAACTAATTGTTTCATTGCTTTTAATTCTTCTTTCTTTTCTAATCATAATAATTACTGGAATGATTGCTAAGGCGAAGATCACACCAGTAGCAAAGAACAACCATTTATTTGGAGGATAGACAGTTACTCCATATTCATTTTTATAAGGATTACCACCTAATCGGCAGATGATTTCGGCTATAACCATTGGTCCGATAAGCATTGGTATTAAAACTGTAAAGATCATTCTTACACCTTGAAATAAACCAACTTCATTGCTTGGTGTATAATCTCTAACTTTAGCCCCTAATACAGCGGTACTAATCAAATAACCTGACATTAAGACAATACCACCGATGATTAGACCAACTTGAGTGCCCATTCCTTGTCCACCTGGAATGGCAAATATTGTAATGCCACCAACAGCGCCAACAATAAGAGCGGGAATCATAATCTTATTTTTACCAATCTTATCCATGAATAGACCAAAGACAACAGTAATCAAACTAGCAATTAATAAAACAGCACCTAAGCTCACGGTGAAGCTATCACCAGTAATACCTAAAACGTTTTGAACATATAAGATGAAATAAGGCATAAATACTTGTAAGCCAATATTGAAAACCATAAACGCTATTAAAGTAATATAAAGAATAGGATTAGCTTTGATTACGCTTGGTCTAAAGCCATGAATAATATTCTTCCAATATGGTTCTTCTTTATTTGCTTTAACGATATCTTTAGGCGCTAGGAAGATAGTAGCAATACCAATAACTAATGTAATACCACCAAAGATATAGAAGAAGATATCCCATCTCTTAGGACCTTCAACATCCACAAATATACCCGCTACAAGAATAACAGCGATTAATGCTAACAAAGGGAATACTGATAAAACACTCTCGACTTTACTTCTATTATTTTCAGTAGTGTTATCAGTAACAAAAGCATTAAATGCCGCGTCATTCGCGGTGCTACCAAAGAATGTCATCACACAGTCCATAATGACAATTAAAGTACCTGCTAAAAAGACATTATGCGCAACAAAGGTAATTGAAGAATGAGGATCTAAAAAGGCAAAAGCAATAATGGATAATCCCCATAAAATATAACCAGTTGATATTAATAATTTTCTTTTACCCAATCTATCGCTAACTGCACCCATTAATAATGTTGTGATAGTGGCTGCAGCGGCACTACAAGCGGTCATCACTGGAATAAATCCATATTCAGAAGTACAGTCAAAAACGTACACGTTAAAATAATTGTTTTCGATAGCCCAGGCTAGTTGACCGACAAAGCCCGCTAAAATGAACATTAGCCATCGACGAATGCCGATTTTATTATCCATATGAAACTCCTTATTTTATTTCGGAAGGTATATCATTGCGCACGCTAACTAGATGGACATTTTTAATACCATATCGACTAATCGCTGCGTTTTTAACGTTTTCAAGTTCGCTATTTGGGACAAGGGCAATAACGGAACCAGCAAAGCCACCTCCGTTAATCTTGACACCAGCTTTATTATTAGATGCTTTTAAAATCAATTCACACGCTTCAAGTGGTGAACCTTCAATCTTACCAACATACATATTCTTTAATAAATCAGTTGATGAAACACGTGATTCATTAATTAATTTGATAAGTGCATCAATATCGTTATTATTTATTGCCTTATATGCATTTCTTACGCGGTTATTTTCCCCGTAGAAATGTTCCGCTCTTTGATAAGCAGATAAGCCACATTTTTCAATGACGTCTTGCTTATTTTGTCTAAATTGCTCTTCGTCAACTTCTCTTAAGTACTCTTTTCCGAAGTAGTGGGCAACTTTAAACATATCATCAGGTATCGCTTTATATAAATGGTCAAGACCAGCGTGACTACCACCAGAATTAACAATCACAAATGAATAATCATCCATATGGCTCTTTAATGTTTTAACTTCTGGGTTAGCGATATCTACGAAATCAATATAGACAAGGCCACCATAAGCCACACCTATTTGATCTAATAAGCCACACATCTTGCCATAATAGTTTCTTTCTGCAAATTGGGAAGCTTTGCATAAAGTCATTAATGGTATTTGTTCGTTATTGAATAACTTATTAACTGTTTGCGCTACTAATAATTCAAAAGCCGCGCTACTAGATACACCTGCGCCACCGGGAATTTGACTCATCATATAAATATCAAAGCCACCATAACGGTAATCTTTTGCTAAATATGAAACTATACCTCTAATTAAAGCACTTGATTTACCAATTTCGTTATCTAGCTTATTTAAATTACTTAAATCGATCGTGTATTCATCAAATCCTTCTGAATATACTCTTACTAATAAATCATCTCTTTTTCTAATCGAGGCAAATATTGATAAAGAACAAGTCGCAGCAATACATAAACCATGGTTATGGTCAGTATGATTGCCTAATACTTCAAATCGACCACCACAACTAAGATATAGTTCTGGTTCATTTTTAAATGTTTCAATAAATTTATTCTTGAGGTAATTCTTCATTTTCTTTATTTTCTAACTCCGCTCTTTTTCTTTGAGCAACAACTAATCGATAGCTTAAGAAAGCACATAAAGCTAATGTGGCTATACCGATTAATATTTCTGCCCACATTGGTAAAACAGGATGGATATTATATTTATCGCCTAATGAGTTATCCGCCCAAACGCGATAATAATTAACAATATTAGAATTTAAGAATAAAACGATAATTGATCCGGAGATGAATCCAATAATGGCAAAGAATGTTTCCTTACGCCATTTTTTAAGCAAGACATTCATGATTTTAGAAACAAGAACAACACCAATTAAGCAACCAACAGCAAAACATCCTAGAACACCAAACAATGCACCAGTGTGGCTAAAATCACCTTGTTTAATCATTTCACTGGCCCAGCCCTTAGCGTTATCTACAAGTGGTCTATAAAACCCTAAAATCAAAAGAATTAAAGAACCAGATAAACCAGGAACAGTTAAAGCAACTGCTGCAACAGCGCCAACTGGAATTAATAATAGATATAGCCACCATTGAGGTTGTGGTAAGAATAAAGATTCAACACTGAAATCATTTAAACCAGCAATAACATTTAAAACACCTAAACCAATGACAAATAGTGCACCTAGTGCAATAAGTAAACCATATTTCTTATTAACTTTAGTGCCTTTCACTTCATCAGTAATACCAGGGAATGAACCAATTAAGAAACCAGCGAATACACAAATTAAAACAAACATTAAATATTCAAAGGCATATGAGAAGATAATAATGCACGCTACTACGGCAATAAGAATACCAAGTAAGATAGGAATTAATACCTTAATCGCCCAGCCAAATCTCTTTCTAAAATTATTGACTGCACCAATAATATCTTCATAAACGTGGAATATAACAGCTATCGCCGCTCCACTAACTCCAGGGATCGCGGCCCCTGCACCGATGGCTAAACCAGCCACTAGTTTTCTAAACCATTCTTTAATTTTCATACCTAAACAATTATACGAGAGTTATTTAATTAAGTAAATAAAGTGTCTTTTTCTATCATTGTGATATAATAACTCACGGATATTTATGAAACTGATTGTTGGTTTAGGTAATCCTGGTAAAAAATATGACAAGACACGTCATAATATGGGCTTTATGGCTATCGACCTTTTAGCGGATCAAGCGAAGATTGATATCGATAAAGAAGTTTTTCATGCTTTACTAGGTCGTGGAAAGATTTATAACGAAGACGTGATATTGTTTAAGCCACAAACTTTCATGAACTTATCCGGAACAGCGGTGCAAGAAGTTGTCCATTATTTTAAGATAGAAATGGATGACATCATCGTTGTTTATGATGACATGGCTTTAGAACCAGGGAAGATTAGATTACGCAAAGAAGGTTCTTCTGGTGGTCATAAAGGCATGCAAAATATTATTGATTGTTTATCAACCGACAAGATTAAACGTATTCGTATTGGTATTGGTGAACCTGGTGAATGGGATACTGTTGACTTTGTTTTATCTAAACCCCTTAAAGACGAACAACCTTTAATCGATCAAGCAATTGAAAACACTGTCGAAGCATTAAAGGAGGATTTAAGGTCTGATTTTGATCGGGCGATGAACAAATACAACTAAAAAGGAGGTATCTAATTGGACCTTTTTAGCAAATTAAAAAATAATAATGTTACCCCCCTCTTCCAAAAGAAAATGGGCCATTTTGTCGTTGATGATAATAATGGAATCGCTTTTTTAGTAGCTTCTTCCTATAAAAATAAAAAAGAATCATATTTATTAATTACTTCTAATTTATTCAAAGCACAGAAATTATATTCTTCTTTAGTGACATTCCTTTCTAAAGATGATGTTTATCTTTTTCCAAGTGATGAACTAATTAGAGCGGAAACAATTGCGCAATCTAAAGAAATGGCGGCGCATCGCCTATTTGTGTTAAATGAAATCTTAAATAAAAAAGATATTATCGTTATCGCTAATATCGCTAGTGCATGTCGCTATTTACCTTCACCAGAACTATTTAAAGAACAAACATTTAATATTAAAGTTGGTAAGAACTACAAACTTGAAGATTTAAGAAGACAATTAGTTAATAATGGCTATATTTCCGTTAATAAAGTAGACCAATCATTACAATTCGCTATTAGAGGTGATGTTTTAGATATCTTCTCTGTAAATAACGATAATCCAGTACGTATTGAGTTTTTCGATGATGAAGTTGAAAGCATTAGATATTTTGATTTAGCTAAGCAAACATCAATTGAGCAATTAAAAGAAGTCACTATCTTACCTGCTTCCGATATCTTATTTAACGAAGAAGAAAAGAAGGAATGCGCGGATAAGTTATATAACAATATTGAAAGAGAAAAAGAAATCATTGGTCTGACGTTATTTGAAAAATTAAGGGACACGGTAGATGATTTAGTCTTCCAAATCAATGATGGACAAATCGATGAAAAAGTATATAAGTATTATGGTTTTTTAACTAATAACCATTATTCGATATTTGATTATTGCAAGGACTATAAAAACGTTTTAGTGGACATTAACGGCATTAAAAACGCTCACGATATTCTTCAAAACGATTCTAGAGTCTATTTAGATGAATTATATGAAAATGGTAAAGCATTACCTAGATTACAGATTTATCAAGACATCACTCGTCTAGTGGATTTTAATCATAACATTACCACTTCTTCACTAATTGATTCACCAAACGCGATTAGTTTCCCTGTTAAAAGTATTCCATTCCAAGCATCTAAGAAATCAGATGCGATAAATATTATTTTTTCTTATTACAATGATGGCTATCAAGTCGTCGTCGCCCTTAATAACAAAGAACATATCCACTTAATTGAGGAAATATTAGACTTCCAACATATTAAGCATCAATTATTAAATGGCTTTGATTTGCCAAAAGAAGGCTATGTAGGTATTACTTTAACTAACTTATCCAGTGGCTTTGCACTAAGCGAAGAAAAAATCGCTTATTTAACAAGCGCGGAATTATTTAATGAAAAAGTTAGAACCGCTAGATTTGATAATAGATTTAAAGAAGCAACAATATTAAGAAGTTATGAAGAACTCGAACCTGGTGATTATGTGGTTCATGAATATCAAGGTATTGGTCAATTTATTTGCTTACAAACTTTAGAAGTTGATGGAGCGCATAAAGATTATCTTAAAATCGCTTATTGGGGTAATGAATTCTTATATGTTCCAGTTATCCAGTTCCAATTAGTTAGAAAGTATTTAGGCAAAGAAGGCGCTGCGCCTAGATTATCTCATTTACATAGCAAAGACTGGGAAAACACTAAGAAGAAAGTTAAAGCACGTGTTAACGATTTAGCGGAACGATTAATGCAACTTTATGTCGAAAGAAGCAAGACGGTAGGGTTTTCTTATCAAAAAGATGATGAATTTCAAGAACAATTTGAAAACGAATTTGAATATCCTTTAACTCGTGATCAACAAAAAGCATTAGATGAAATTAAACATGATATGGAATCATCTTCTCCGATGGATAGGCTATTATGTGGTGATGTTGGTTTTGGTAAAACTGAAGTTGCTTTTAGAGCGGCTTTTAAAGCTATCCTTTCTGGTAAACAAGTTGCTATTTTATGTCCAACTACCTTATTAGCGAGACAACACTACGAATTAGCGATGAAACGTTTTGCGAATTTTGATGTTAATATTGCTGTCTTCTCTAGACTAGTTAAAACTTCACAACAAAATAAATATATTAAAGAAGTTGAAGAAGGTAAGACTCATCTCATTATTGGTACTCATCGTCTACTTTCTAAAAATCTTCACTTCAAAGATTTAGGTCTATTAATCATTGATGAAGAACAACGCTTTGGTGTGGAACAAAAAGAAAGAATCAAAGAATTAAAAAATAATATCGATGTCCTAACATTAAGTGCCACTCCTATTCCTAGAACATTACAAATATCTCTTATCGGTGTAAGAAGTATGTCTAAGATTGATACTCCTCCACAAGATAGAATGCCAATCCAAACATATGTCACTCCATTTAAATTAGACGTTGTTAAAGAATTAATTGAAAGAGAACTTGGAAGAAATGGACAAGTATTTTTCCTTCATAACAATATCGCGACTTTATATAACCGTGTGGCCACATTACAAAAGATGATGCCAAATGTTCATATTGGTGTGGCGCATGGCAAGATGGATAGAGAAGATATCGAAGATGTGATGATGCGTTTCTATGAAGGTGAAATCGATGTTTTAGTTTCTACTTCTATTATTGAAAATGGTATTGATGTTCCTAACGCTAATATGATTATCGTTGAAGATAGTGAGAACTATGGTTTATCACAGCTATATCAAATCAAAGGTCGAGTTGGTCGTTCTTCTAGAATTGCTTATGCTTATTTAATGTACAGCGAATATAAAGTCTTAAACGAAAAAGCACAAAAGAGATTAAAAGCTCTTCAAGATTTCACAGAACTTGGTAGTGGCTATAAGATTGCGCAACGCGACTTAATGATTAGAGGTGCAGGTGATATCTTAGGACCAGAACAAGCAGGATTCATCGATTCCATCGGTTTAGATATGTATATCAAATTATTAAATGAAGCCGTTAAGGAAAAGATGGAAGGAACAGAAACTGTTGAAGAAGAAGTTGAAATCAATCCAACACTTAATGTTGATGCTTATATTCCAAATAGCTACGCAAAAGAAGGAGACAAAATCGAACTCTATCAAGAGATCCTTCATGCACCGACATTATTCGATTTAGATTATATTAAAGAAAAAACTAGAGATGTTTATGGTCGTCTCCCAGAAGAAGTTGAATCCTTATTCGCTAAAAGAAGCATTGATTTATTAACAAAAGAAGCTCATGTTTTGAAGTTAACTGATAAACCAAAGTTTGTGGAAATTACTTTAGGAGACGAATATGTTAATATCAAAGGTATAGGAAATATTCTTTTTGAAGCATTAATCCCATTTTTAGCGTTTGTCAAAATCAGCTACGCTAATAACGTATTTAGAATCTTATTAAACAAGGGTAAAAATTGGATTCATGACTTAGAAAATATTCTTAAAAGTTTATTAGAAATTCAGACCCATTTTGTCATAAAGGAAATCAATTAATTATGCGCTTAGATTTAGTACTAAAATTATCAGGTTTGATTAAGAGAAGAACCGTTGCAAAAGAGCTTGCCGAACGTGGCAAAATTTTGATTAATGATCGCGTTGCAAAACCATCAAGTGAAGTCAAAGAAGGTGACACTTTGGAGCTCAGATTAGGTAACAGAATTTTAGTCGTAGAAATTAATTATGTTCTTAAATTTAAAAAGGAATTTCCAGTCTATAAAGAAGCGCTTACTAAGAAGGTAAATAGTGATGCTTGATTTGGATAAAAACCAAAAATATTTATTAGCGTGTTCCCATGGACCAGACTCAATGGCGCTTTTATACATGCTAAAAAATGAAGGTTATAACTTTTCAGTCGCTCACGTTAATTATCACCTCCGTAAAGAAGCGGATGAAGAACAAAAACAATTAGCCAATTATTGTCATAAAAATAACATCGAATTATATGTTAAAGAAGTCAATGAATCGTTAGGAAAATCTAACCTAGAAGAACAATGTCGAATCATTCGTTATACATTCTTTAAAGAGCTAGTAAATAAATACAATTTTTATGCCGTTTTAGTGGCCCACAATGAAGATGACCTTATTGAGACCTATTTAATGCAAAAAACTCGGCAAAACTTGGTTGAATTTTTCGGAATTAAGCAAAATTCCATTATCTTTGACGTAAAAATCATTCGACCTGTGCTACAGTTTACAAAACAAGATCTTTTGCTTTTTTGTCAGGTAAATGGTGTTGAATATTCGATTGATAAAACTAATTTAGAAGATGTTTTTCTTCGTAATAAAATTCGTCATCAAGTTGTTGAAAAAATGTCACGTGAAGAAAGAGATAATATATTAAAAGAAATCAAAGAGAAAAACGATGAACTATCCGCTCTTAATGAAAGAATCTCTTCGATCATTAGTAGCAATAAAGTATCTGATTATAATAGGTTAACTGATGATGAGTTCTTATACGCTATTGTAAAGCTTGGAAGAAACAAAAAACCTAACTTCACTTTAAGTAGAAATCAAGGCTTAGAATTAAGAAAAATCTTCAATTCAGATAAGGCAAATATCTCAGTAAATGTTTCTAATTTATTGCTCGTTAAAAGCTATGATTCTTTCTATTTGGAAGACGCTGATGAAGTTATAAAATATGAATACAAAATTGATAAACCAATTGAGCTAGACACCCCATATTTTTATTTAGATTTTACAGGCGATACAACTAATCGAAATATCACTATTGATGATTATCCTTTAACTATCAGAAATGCACATAGTGATGATAGCTATTTCATTAAAGGTTATGAGAAAAAAATTAGGCGCTTATTTATTGACTGGAAGATGCCAATTTTGATAAGAAAAAGGTGGCCAGTAATTATTGATAAAAACGGCCGCATTATCTACATTCCTCGTTACAAAAGTGATTTTGTTAAAGAAGAAAAGTGCAATTTTTACGTTAAATAGTTTTCATTAGGTGTGTTTTTCTTTTATAAATAAAGAAATGTGGTTATAATAAGTCGACATCTTAAATATTAGGAGGTACTAATTATGGATGAAGAAAACAATAGACCTCAAAATCGTGGTGTATCTAGAAGTTTTATTTTCTCAATTATCTTTGTTGGTCTAATTCTTGCCCTAGTTGCTTACTTTGTATTTTCCAATTTAAATACCGCTAAGGTTATTAGCTATCAAGAATTTGCTCAATATTTAGGTCAAGGCAAAGTTAATGATGTCCAATTAGTGGAAGCACAAACAGTTGTTACCGCTAATGGTCACTACACATTAACTGATTCTCAAGGTAAGAAAGTTACTACAACATTCACAACAAATATTCCTCGTGAAGTTTGTGATCAACCTTTGAAATGGTACATTGACCTTGATGGTGATGGTACAAGAGAAGATATTGATGCTTCTATTTATCAAATGATTAATGAAATTGAAAAAGGTAATGATTCTAAACCAGAAAAAGAAAAATTTACTGTGACAGTCAAGAATCCTTACCAAGTTTCATGGTGGGATCAATGGGGCCCAACAATCATCTTAGTCGGTGTGACAGCCTTATTGTTCTTATTCCTCTTCTCAAGAATGTCTTCAACAGTCAATTCTTCCAATAGACAAGCCATGGACTTTAACCGTTCACGTGCTAGAAGAGTTAACACAAGCAAAATCAAATTTGATGATGTTGCTGGTGCTGATGAAGAAAAAGCAGAAATGCAAGAACTCGTTTCTTACTTAAAAGAACCAAAGAAATATACAAGATTAGGCGCCAAATTACCAAAAGGTGTCCTACTCGTAGGACATCCTGGCTGTGGTAAGACTTTATTAGCCAAAGCCGTTGCTGGTGAAGCCGGTGTTCCATTCTTCT
>JAGBLL010000004.1 GCA_017635465.1 Bacilli bacterium | reverse complement strand
TTTATCGTTATTTTTGTTACTTTGCAAGAGTTTGAAATACTAAATTCCGATTTACATAAATAAAAACTCCGTTAAATGGAATTTAATCTTTCACAAAAATTTTTAATTCTAAAAACGGAATTTAGTTTTTCAAGTTACAATTATTTATCTTATTTTTACATTACATATAGTAAGTGATAATGACTCTTTTAAACACTTTCATCTCGGCAGTTAAACAACCGAGGATTCCCGTTTAGTTTCCTAAAGTAAATAACCTTATCTTAATAAAGATGAGGTTTTTTATTGGCATTAGAAATATAATTATTCATAATTAATCTATGGACAAACTCACTAAGTCTCCACGTTTAAATTATTTACTAGGTCAAATGGGTATTTTCACATATTACGATGTGATTAATCATTTACCACATCGTTATGATGACTATTCCTATACCGATGAAACTAATATCCAAGATAAACAAAGAGTGGTTCTTTTTGGCAAAGTCATTTCTATTCCAAAAGTTATTAGGACAAAAGGAGTAACGATTGCTACTTTTGATTTTATGAGTCAAAACCGCCGCTACTACAAAGTCGTGTTTTTCAATCAACCATATCTTAATAACTCCGTTAAAATTGATGGAGAGTATTCCATCATTGGAACATTTAATTTAAAAAGAAATGAAGTTGACGGTCAAAAGATATTAAAAGGTGAGGTACCTGCTGAAGAGAGGTTAAAGCCTGTCTACTCACTTCCTAAAGAGTTTCAAAACTATTTATTCGCTAAATTAGCGCTTAAAGCACTAAACGAACTGCAAGGTAAAATCTACCCTTTGGTGCCTTATGATTATATTAATAAATATCGCTTAGTTAATAAGGAAGTAGCGCTTAACTGGGCGCATCATCCTACTAACTATCAAGAAGTCACTCAAGCTCTTCGTCATCTTAAATATGAAGAGGCTTTACTTTTCTCTTTAAAGAACCAATTAATTAGAGAAAACAATAAATCATTATCTAAGATAAGAAAAGAACCGATAGATCTAGATATTTGCAAACCTTTCTTAGACGCTCTTCCTTATAAATTGACCGAAGATCAACGTAAAGCTAGCGAAGAAATAATTAACGATATGAATCAAAACGCTTTGATGTATAGATTACTTCAAGGTGATGTAGGAACAGGCAAAACTTTGGTCTCTTTTGTGGCGTTATACGCTAATAGTTTAAGAGGTGATCAAGGCGCATTAATGGCGCCAACAGATGCTTTAGCAAGACAACATTACGCTAACGCTTTAAAGACTTTTAAGGATACAAAATTAAAGATTGCTTTACTCTTAGGTTCAACCCCTACAAGTGAGAAAAAACAAATCAAAGATGATTTAAAAGAAGGTTATATCGATATTATTATTGGTACACACGCATTGTTCTCAAAAGATGTCCAATATTCATCATTAGGTTTAGTGGTTATTGACGAACAACATCGCTTTGGTGTGAACCAAAGAATTGCTCTTGCTAATAAAGGTGATCACGCTGATTTATTAATGATGTCCGCAACCCCAATCCCACGTTCCTTAGCGTTAACTCTTTATGGTGATTTAGATATCTCCACTTTATATACATTCCCATCCACTAAGCGTGATGTAAAAACAATGATTTTTAAAAGCGATAATGAACGCATCTTTAAAGCGGTCGATTATGCTTTAACAAATGATAAACAAGTTTATGTTATCGCTCCTTTAATTGACTTCAGTGAAGACTGTCGATTCTCTGTTGAACAGCTTTACGCTAAATATGCTTTTAGATATAGAGCGGCAGTGGGCCTATTACATGGCAAAATGAAGCAAGAAGAAAAAGAAGAAATATTAGATAAATTCTATAAAAACGAAATCAAAATTTTAGTGTCAACACAAGTCGTAGAAGTTGGCATTGATGTGAAAAACGCTAATACAATGGTCATTTATGATGCTACTCATTTTGGTCTAGCTTCATTACATCAATTAAGAGGCCGTATTGGCCGAGACGGTTCGCCAAGTTATTGCATCTTAGTGAGCAATGATGAAGAGGCTAATAAATTAGATATTTTAACTAAAAGTGAAGATGGTTTTGTCATCGCTGAAGAAGATATGAAACAAAGAGGACCAGGCGAATTAACTGGTTTAAAACAATCTGGTATTCCAGACTTTGCTTTCTTAAATATTATTGATGACTACAAGATTTTTGTGGTGGCTAGAGATGACGCTAAAGAAATAATTAAGAATAAAGAAGATAAGAAATATCAATGGCTGATTAAGCATGCTACCTCATTAATCAACCAAGAAGATATCAAGAAGGCATAATTATGAAATTTATTGAACTTAGTAATGATAAAATCACTGTCACTCTCTGCTCCTTAGGAGCGGCTATTTATCGTCTTATTTATGATAATAACGATATGATGCTATCTCCTATTAACGAACAAGACTTCGATAAAGAGGGAGTCTATTATAACAAGACTATTGGTCGTGTTACTGGGAGAATAAAAAAAGATAATAAAACCATCCTTCATGGTGGACCACATGGCTTATGTCATCAAGAATTTAATTACGTTAAAGAAGATAATAAAGTCATATTTACTTATGTCTCTTTAGGAGATGAATCTTCTAACGAAGGAACATTAAAAATTAAAGTCACATACACTTTAATTGATAACGTTCTCATTACCGAAACTGAAATCGCTCCTGATCAAAAGATGGATGCTTCTTTAACAAATCATTCTTTCTTCTGCTTAGGTGCTAAAAATATTAACGAATTATCATTAAAACTCAATAGTGATGCTTATGTTATTTATGATGAAAAATTACTAGCCATAGGAAAAGAAACAATCAAAGATAAATATAATTTCATTGAATTCACTAATGTGATGAAATATGGTGATATTGATAACTATTTCCCATTAAAAGAAAATGAAGTATTATTGCAAAGCAATAAATATCAATTAAAGCTTATTACTGATTATCAAGGAGTCCATCTTTTTACAGATTATTTCCCTGATGGAGTTAAGACTAGATTAACTAATATTGATCATCACCGTGCTTTAGCGATTGAGCCTCAGGATGATAAAACTATTAATTTAAGTTTATCCCCTAACAAAATAGTTAAAAGAACAAGCAAATACTTTTTCAGCAAAATTATTTAGCGATTTTTAATTTTTTAATCGTCTTGTTTAGTGGGAGGGCAAAACTCATCCAAATAAACAATTCTGGTGAGAGAGTATTGTTATGAGAAAAAGAACGAAAGCATGGATTGTCGTTGGTTCTGTCGTGGGTGGTTTAGCCCTTGCCCTTGGTGGTTTTATCATCTTCGCGCTTTCTCCAATTTCACCATTTATTCCGAGGGGTGGTGGGTTAGTTAGAATTGACGCTAAAAAGATTGGTAAAACCGCCACATTAGTGGAAAAGAAAGTTAAGGTCAAAGACCATGAATTCACATATTATAATGTGAAAAGTGATAATGACGGTAACTGGATACTCGTGGATAAATCTAGTTATATTATCAATACTGATATTCAATTTGGCTTTAGGTATAAAAACGCCGGAACAAAAATAACGGCCTATGATAAAGGAATGGAACCTCGTGACATGGGTCCATTCTATGAAGATGAAACATATAATTCTTATCAAGTAGATTTTGGCTTTAAAATCACTATTGATGAATCGCTAGATATCAATAATGTCAATCTAGGCATATTCGAGCACTGGTGCTGATAAAAATGACTGTTCTTTTATAGACAGTTATTTTTCTTTAGGAGTATTCGCTTAATCATGCTAAAATATTAAATCGAGGATTTAATTATGAAAATAGCGATTGATGCGATGGGTGGAGATAACGGTAGCAAACCAGTTATCGAAGCCGTCAAAGAATTCTTAAATAAATATCCAGGCAATGAACTAGTAGTCTTTGGTAAAGAAGAAGAGCTACAAGAACTAAATGGTTTATGTCGTATCGTTAACGCTCCTGATGTCGTTCCAATGGAAGCGGGAGCCTTAGAAGTTTTAAGAATGAAAAATTCTTCAATGTGCAAAGCTATTAGCACAATGAAAGAAGAGGGATTTGATGCTGTCATATCCGCTGGTTCAACTGGTGGATTTTTAAGCGCTGCTACTTTAATTCTTAAAACAATTCCTGGAGTAAAACGTTCCGCTTTAGTTACAGCTTTCCCAACCAAAATTAAAGGCAAGAAAGTCGTCGTTCTAGATGTTGGCGCTAATAACGAAAATAACGCTGAAGAATTATTGCAATTTGGCTATATGGGTAAAGCCTATGATCAAGCCTTATTTAGCGTTAAAGAACCTAAAGTTTATTTATTAAGCAATGGTGCGGAAGCTCACAAAGGTTCACCTCTGGTGAAAGAAGCACATAAAATGTACTTAGAAGATAAGTTTGTTGGTTTCCAAGGTAATATGGAAGCAAGAGATGTTTTAAATGGTGACTGTGATGTCATTGTGTGTGATGGCTTCTCTGGTAATGTCTTATTAAAAGGTATGGAAGGTATTGCTAAGATGATGTCTGGCATGATTAAAGCTAACTTTAAAAAGAACCTATGGACAAAATTAGGCTATTTACATGTTCGTAAAGGCTTTAAAGATATGTCTGAAACAATGGACTATAAGTCAGTTGGTGGTGCGATGCTTTTAGGTATTAATGGTGTTGTTGTTAAAGCGCATGGTAATAGTGATGCTTATTCATTCTTCAGTGCCTTAAAAGTCGCAAAACAAATGGTGGACTTTGAAGTTGTTAAAAACCTTAAGGAGAGTTTCAAAAATGAGTAATATATGTGATTTACTTAAAAAAATACATGTCACATATAAAGATATCGCTATTTACGAAAGAGCTTTTACTCATCCTTCTTTTAATGGTGACAATAAAACCAAACACCAAGATTATGAAAAATTAGAATTTATGGGTGATGCGGTTTTAGGTTATGTGACCGCTGATTTGGTCTATAAAAATAGACCAGAAATGTCAGAAGGTGACTTAACCAAATTAAGAAGTGTCTTAGTTTCCACTAAACCATTAGCGGCATATGCCCGCAAATTAAAACTCGATGAATATGTTAAAATCGGTCATAGCATTACCGCTAATCAAGTTAAAGAAAGTGATAAGATTTTAGAAAACGTTTTCGAATCTTTAATCGGCGCTATCTATTTAGATGCTGGTTTAAAAGTTGCTTATCGTTTAATTAAATCCGTCTTATTAAAAGACATTATTTCATATGACGCTGATAACTTGACCGATTATAAAACTAAATTACAAGAAGAAATCCAAGCGGAACATCGTGACGCTGTGCAATATGTCACAATTTCACAAAAAGGTCCTGCTCATGACCGTACTTTCACAGTGCAAGTTAAATATAACGATATCATCTTAGGTACTGGTGAAGGAAAGAGCAAAAAGAAAGCCGAAGAAATGGCGGCTAAAGATGCATTAAGTAAAAGGAGTGTTTTATAATGGGACTAATCGCGTTTCTTAAAGAAAAATTCTCCAAAAAAAACAAAGATACAAAAGTTGATAAATATCAGGAAGGTTTAAGCAAATCTCGTAAGAACTTTTCTTCGAAATTAAACAGTCTTTCTGAACGCTATAAAACAGTTAACCAAGACTATTTTGATGAATTAGAACAAATCTTAATTGAAAGTGATGCTGGTATATCATTTACATTAAATGTCATCGAAGATGTCTTAAATCAATCCAAAAGAGACCATATCACTGATCCTAAACAAATTAATGAAATCTTAGTTGATAAGATGTTTGTTGGTTATGCCGAAAAAGGTGATATACAAAACGATGTGGTTTTTAGAGAAAACGGCCCAACAGTTTTATTAGTGGTTGGTGTTAATGGTGTGGGTAAAACCACAACAATTGCTAAATTAGCATATCGCTATATTAATCAAGGTAAAAAAGTCTTATTAGTGGCCGCTGATACATTTAGAGCGGGCGCGGTTGAACAACTCACTACATGGGCCGAAAGATTAAAAATTGATATCGTCACTGGTAAACCAGAAAGTGATCCAGCTTCTGTGGCCTTTGATGGTGTTAAAAAAGCAAAAGAAAATAACATTGATTTAGTAATCGTAGATACTGCTGGTAGATTACAAACCAAGAACAATCTCATGCTTGAACTTGGCAAAATTAAACGTGTGATGGGTAAAGAAATCGAAGGTGCTCCACACGAAACGTTCTTAATCGTTGATGCAACGACTGGCCAAAATGGTGTTGTTCAAGCTAAAGCCTTTAAAGAAGTGACTGATTTAACTGGTATCGTTATTACTAAAATGGATGGTACCTCTAAAGGTGGTATCATCTTAGCGATTAGAGATGAATTAGGTGTTCCTGTTAGATTCATCGGTCTTGGTGAAAAGATGGATGATTTAGAGGAATTTGATTTAGATAAATACCTTTATGGTTTATGTGTGGAGAACAATTAATGGATAAGATTAAAAAGACTGTTCGTTATAATTCATTGCTCCATATTTATGGTCATTTATTGAGTAAAACTCAATATGCCTTCGCTGACGCCTATTTCTCTTATGATTTATCATTAAGTGAAATTGCTGAAGCTCATGATGTCAGTAGAAGCGCTGTTGAAGACGCTATTAAGAAAGCTCTTAAGAAATTAGATGAATATGAAAAAGAGCTAAAAATATTGCAAAAAAATGAAAAGATTCTCGAACTAGTAGCGAAAGCAAAAGATGCTACTGGAAACGAGAAAATAGAAGCACTCGAAGAAGTAGAAAGGATTATTTATAGTTATGGCATTTGAATCATTAACTGAACGCCTTTCTGGCATATTTAAAAAGATTCGTGGTCAAGCGCGTTTGACTGAAAGCAACATGGAGGACATGCTCAAAGAAATCCGTGTCGCTCTTTTAGAAGCTGATGTTAACTACAAAGTTGTTAAAGAATTCACCACAAACGTCAAAGAAAAAGCTTTAGGCCAAGATGTATTAAGTAAACTTAATCCAAGCCAAATGCTTGTTAAAATCGTTCATGATGAATTGATTGAATTATTAGGTAGTGACGATTCAGAAATTAAATATCAAACAGGCAGACCAACAATTATTATGTTAGTCGGTTTACAAGGTAGTGGTAAAACCACAACCGCAGGTAAACTAGCGTATTTATTAAAAAATAAATTAAAGAAAAAAGTCTTGTTAGCCGCTTGTGACGTTTATCGTCCAGCCGCTATTGACCAATTAGATCAACTCGCTAAATCAGTCGGTGTTGATATTGTTAACATGGGCACAAAAGTGAACCCAGTTGATATCGCTAAAGCGGCTAAGAAGAAAGCTTATGATGAAGACTATCATGTTTTAATCATCGATACCGCTGGTCGACTCCAAATCGACGAAGCCTTAATGGATGAATTAAATAACATCAAACGTGATGTTGAACCACAAGAAATTCTCCTCTTAGTGGACGCTGCTGCTGGTCAAGATGCAGTGAATGTTGCTAATGCCTTTAATGATAAAATATCATTAACAGGTTGCATTATGTCCAAGTTAGATGGCGATGCCCGTGGTGGTGCCGCTTTATCGATTAGACATATGACTGGTGTTCCAATTAAGTTCACTGGTGTTGGTGAAAAAGTCACAGATCTAGATATCTTCCATCCTGACCGTATGGCGGACCGTATCTTAGGTATGGGCGATGTTATGACTCTTGTGGAAAAAGCTCAACAAGAATTAGATGAAAAAGAAGTCAAACATTCAATGAACAAGATGATGTCTGGTTCATTTGATTTAAACGATATGCTCGCTCAGATGAAACAAGTTAATAAACTTGGTTCGTTAGGCGGTCTTCTCAAACTTATCCCAGGTATGCCAAAAATCACACCTGAACAGCAAGAAATGGCCGAAAGAGAAATGCGTAATTTTGAAGTTATCATTAACTCCATGACCAAAGAAGAAAGAAAACATCCTGAACTATTTAAATATTCTCGTAAACAAAGAGTCGCTAACGGTTCTGGTAAGACCATGCAAGATGTTAATAAGGTCTTAAAGAAATACGAGCAAATGAAAGAAATGATGAAGAAGATGGAACAATACCGTAAGACCGGTAAGATGCCTCCAGGTGGCTTAGGCGGCATGGGTGGCATGGGTGGTCTCGGTGGCTTCCCAGGTATGTAAAAAAACAAGTGAGGAATTAACCTCACTTTTGTTTTATAAACTTTTTGCCTTTTTCAATAGCGTCCTTTTCCCATTTAGGAGTTTCTTCATTGTCAAGTTCATCCATTAATTTCTTTTCTTGTTTAGATAATGGATAGTTCTTTAATAGATCAGGACGATACTCTTTTGTGAGCTTTAAGGATTGCTTCTTTCTCCATTTTTCTATGGCTTGATGATTACCAGAATAAAGGATATCTGGAATATAATCACCATCATATTCAAATGGCTCGCTGTATTGAGGATACTCTAATAATCCGTTTTCAAAAGATTCATCAACGATTGATTCAGAAGCAATAACCCCATCCAGTAAACGAATAACAGAATCACTAATAATCTGTGCACCTATTTCTCCACCCGTTAAGATATAATCACCAATAGAGACTAATTCATCAACATATTTATTAATGCGTTCATCTGTGCCTTCATAATGACCACAAATAAGGATAAGGTGTTCATAGTTTTTAGCAAAATAGCGGGCACGGGTTTGATTGTAAGTCTTTCCTCTTGGTGAAAGAAGGATGACATGACTATTCTCTTTTTTGACTGATTTTAAGCAATCGATAATTGGTTGGCACTTCATGATCAAACCAGCGCCTCCACCGACTGGCGCGCTATCAACGCGACCGTATTTATCAGTGGTAAAGTCTCTAATATTAATAACTTCGATTTGAACTTTTTCTTTCGCAATTGCGCGTTTAATAATTGAATTAGTTAAAAATCCATCAAAAAATTCTGGGAATAAAGTTAAGATACTAATTCTCATAACATACCCCCAATAACATTAATCTCAATTTCCTTTTTGTTGATATCTACTCTTCTAATAAATGCTTTAACAAAAGGTACGAAGAAATCTTCTTTGCCCGCTCTTTTTACACGTAATGTGAGCTGAGCTGGGAACTCTTCAACTTGAGTAACAGTTCCTAATTCTTCTAATTTTTCATTTAAAACTTTGCAACCTACAAGATCTACAAAGTAATACTCATCTTTTGCTAAAGAATCGTAGTCTTTTAAGGCTCTAATTTCATAGCCTTTAAATGCAAGAGCTTCTTCTTTACTGTTGACTTCTTTGACCTTAACAAAATCAAATTGTCCGTTTCCGCGATAGCTTTCAACAGTCATCACTTGGCGTTCTTTAGTTCTTGGAGAACATAAATAAATATCTTTACCTTCTTGGTAACGAGTTTCAGCAAAATCTGTTTTACTGAGCACCTTGAAAGTGCCATCTAAAGAGAAGGCATCAGTGATATAACCAAGTAATAAATATTCTTCTTGCATAATATCAACAAAAAAGAGGATTAATCCTCTTTTCTTTCATCATCAAAAGATTCAAATTTGAGATGGACGTGTTTTTCTTCACTCTTACCAGCGACAGAAACAACTTCTCTGATAGCGTTAGCGATTAAGCCTTTGCGGCCAATCAATCTAGCAGTATCATCTTTTTCTGCTGCGATAATAATTAAGACGTCTTTTTCTTCTTCGTTAACTCTGAGAAGAACTGAATCGGAATCTTCAACGATAGGATCAATGATTGTTTTAACAATTTTCTCGTAATCCATCATTGATTCTCCTATTTTGCTTTTTTGTTAGCAACGTATTTAGCATTGATACCTTTACGGTTGAACATAGCTTTAACTGTATCACTTGGAACAGCACCAGCGTTTAACCATTTTAATGCTAATTCTTCATCGATGACGGCACTTTCGATACCTTTGGCTGGATCATAGTAACCAATTTGTTCAATGATACGACCATCACGAGCGAAGTGACTGTCAGCGGCGACGACACGGAAGAATGGATCTTTATGTCTACCAATTCTTGTTAATCTAATTTTAACTGCCATAATAATAGCCTCCTAATTTTTATGTCCGTAGCAATATTACTAGTAATAAGATAAGGTGTCAAGCATTTTTACTTTACACTTAATATCTTTTAGAAAAAAGTGGTTGCAAAGACCATTCCATATTGGTATTATAATCAAGCATGTTTATAGAACATGATACGGATGTTCCGCTGTCAAGATGAGAATGAACATCAAGAGAACAATTGCTTGAAGGAGGTCACACAAGTTATGAACAATAATTTAGTCAATGAGATCACCGCTAGTCAATTACGTAATGATTTACCAGAATTCAATTCTGGTGACGAAGTCAAAGTTTCCGTCCGTATCGTTGAAGGTAACAAGGCTCGTATCCAAAACTTCCAAGGCGTCGTTATTTCCCGTCGTGGAGGTGGTGTTTCCGCCACATTTACAGTTCGTAAAATGAGCGGTGGCATCGGTGTTGAAAGAACTTTCCCAGTTCATTCTCCATCCATTGCTTCTATCCAAGTTATCCGTAAGGGTAAAGTTAGAAGAAATAAGATCACTTATATCCGTAAATTGTCTGGCAAATCTGCTCGTATTAAAGAAGTTCTCTAATACAACGCTAACAGATAAAAATGGGCTTGATAAAAGCCCTTTTTTATTGCCTTATGCGCGCAAAACCTCATATAATGAGAAAGATGAAAAATAAGAAAGTAATAAACATATTAAAAGCCTTAGCAACATTTGTGATGATTTTAGCAATCTGCGCTAGTGGTGCTTTGCTATTTCATAATTATTATTACGAATTAATATATGTTTCAGGTTCATCTATGTCACCAACATTAAATGGTGCTACTGGAGAGTCTGTTGGATCGGTCGTGGATTTTGGCGTTGTCGATACACATAATTCGGCTAAAAAGAATATTAAAAGATATAGTATCGTTAGTACTTATTACCCAGACAATATTGATTACGATTTAGCAACAAACACTTTAAGAAAGAACGCTAAAAAGAAAATCAAACGTATCATCGCTTTACCAAACGAAACATTCAAAATTGAAAAAGGTCGTTTATATGTTTTACAAAACGAAGAATATAAATTGATTTCTTATACATTCAAAACAAATCCAAGTGTAGAAGAAGATTTTGAAGGAAAAGATATTGGTCCATTAACACTTAAAGATAATGAATATTGGGTGTTAGGAGATAATAGAGAAGCAAGCCGAGATAGTTACACAATCGGTAAGCCAATTACCTATGAAAATATCCATGGTGTATTAGTGGCAATCGAAGGTAAAGGAAAGCTCTACATCAAAGAATATCAATGCACAAATTGTGGTAAAAAATTTAAGAGTTATAGTGGTTTATGCGACCGTTGCTATAATGAAATTGAGCCAGTTTATGACATTAATAACAAGCAATATTCTTGGCCAAAATATTACTAAAGGAGAAGAGGATGGCGCAACAAATTCATTGGTTCCCAGGACACATGAATAAGGCATTAAACGAAGTAGAAACGAAGGTTAAACTTGTTGATGTCGTAATTGAGCTTTTAGACGCGAGAGCGCCTCTTTCTTCTATTAACGAAAATTTAGAAAAACTTATTCAAAATAAAAAGAAATTAATCGTCTTAACAAAGATAGATTTAGCGGATCCAGAAGCCACGAAAGAATGGATAAATTTCTTTAAACAAAAATACGATTCAGTACTAACTTTAGATCTCAAAAAAAGCGGTGGTGAAAACATTCTTTCCAAAGCTGTTATTAATTTAGGAAAAGATAAATGGGCTAAAGAAAAAGCTAAAGGAATGAAACCACAACCAATAAGAGCAATGATCATCGGAATACCTAATGTTGGCAAGTCTTCTTTAATTAATAGAATTGCAAAACGTAAAGCAGCGGGCGTTCAAAATAAGCCTGGTTTTACACGTGGAGAGCAATGGATTAAAGTCAATCAAGATTTCTTGCTTTTAGATACTCCTGGAATCTTGCCAATGAGCTATGAAAATCAGAAAAAGGCTGCAAATCTCGCCTTAATTGGTTCAATTCGCGAGGATATCCTCCCAAACGAGACACTTGGAGAGCTACTTTTAGCCTATTTACGAAACCAATACCCGTCTGCCTTATTTTCTAGATTTGGTATTGAAGCCATTGGTGACCGACTAGTGGTCTTAAATCAAATTTCAGAAAAAAGAAAACTTGTCGATGGTGTTGGTCAAAACGACTTAAAAAGATCTGAAGCATTATTACTCAAAGAATTCAAAGATGGCTTATTAGGTCAGATCACTTTAGAAAAATATGGCACTTGATTTAGACGAGCAATATTACGCTCAAGGATATAACTTTATAGTGGGATGTGATGAAGCGGGAAGAGGCTGTCTTCTCGGTCCTGTTTTTGCTGCTGCCGTGATACTTCCTCAAGGTCTTACTTCTCCTTTAATTAATGACTCAAAAAAGCTAAGCGCTAAGAAAAGAGAAGAAGCCTATAACTTTATCATCAATAATGCTATTGCGTATGGTATTGCTTCCGTTGATGCCGATGAGATAGATGAGGTTAATATTTATAACGCATCTAGACTTGCGATGCAACGCGCAATTGATAAATTAAATCATGTTTTTGATCTTGTTTTAACGGACGCAATGAAGATGCCAAATTACCCAAAACCAGTCGTTGATATCATACATGGTGATGCCCAATCTTTATGCATTGCCGCAGCTTCAATTTTAGCGAAAGTTTCGCGTGATCGTTTGTGCTTGGAATTAGATGAAAAATATCCTCAATACAACATCAAGAAAAACAAAGGATATGGGACAAAAGACCACCTAGAAGCACTTGAAAAGTATGGCCCAGTAAAACACTTGCATCGCTATACTTACGCTCCTGTAAGAGCCTGTTTTATCGAAAAAGTAAAATTATTTTAAAAAGTTTCGGACAAAATTGAAAAATGCCTCCTACTAAAGATATAGGAGGTTTTTATTTATGTACTTCAATGATTCTAGAAAAATATTAATTTATTTTGCTCTTAAATACGATGGTGATTATTCAAAAATAATGACAGCTTTGGAATTACATGAGGAGCTTAAAGTTACACCAGAAGAAGTCGAAAAAGCTTGTAGCACTGTAAAAAGTAAAGTAATGACAATCTTAGATTATGATTATCCATTAAAACTTAAGAATTCTTGTCGCCCACCAATAGTGCTTTTCTACTATGGAGATATTACTCTATTAGACGATCGTCTTCATAAATATGGTGTTGTGGGTTCAAGAGATTGTACCGAATATGGAGTCAATGTCACTAATTACTACGTAAGAGATATGGCAAAAGGAACAGTTCTTGTTTCTGGTATGGCTAGAGGAATAGATACAGCCGGACATCTAGCCCAAATAAGAAATGGTGGTCGAACAATCGCAGTGTTAGGTTCTGGTATAGATAATTGTTATCCACGTGAAAACTATAAACTTTATAGAGAACTTAAGAAAAAACATTTAGTTATTAGCGAATATCCAAATATGTCAGAACCTGCTGGATATCATTTTCCAATCCGTAATCGTATTGTGACTGCTTTATCTGATGCTTTATTAGTTCCACAAGTCAGGTCAGAGTTTAGTGGCACAATGTCTTCTATCAATATGATGGCGGAAATGAGCAAACCAATATTTGTGGTTCCAACACCTTTTACTGAAGATGCAATCAATAACGAAATTTTACTTGAGGGTGCATTTTTCGCAAAAGATGGAAAGGAAATCATCAAGCAAATGAAGTGGGAATAGAAAGATTAATTTTTCTTAAATATAGTTCTCTTATATTTAATTAAGGAATAAAGGAAAATGTTCGTTGACAAGCACAGTATAGAAGGCATATATTTTTGTGTCGAAAGAAGTTAATTATGAAGTTAGTTATTGTTGAATCACCAGCCAAATGTACCACAATCAAGCGCTATCTAGGTGACAACTACATCGTTATGGCTTCTCTTGGTCACATCCGTGACCTAGCAACATCAGGAAAAGACGGTTTAGGTGTTGATGTGAAGAATGATTTCTCCCCAACATACGTCGTCAATAAAGATAAACAGCATATTATTCGCGATCTTAAAAACGCGATGGACAAATGTGATGAAGTCATCTTGGCAACCGACCCTGATAGAGAAGGTGAAGCGATTGCTTGGCATTTAGCGCAAGTGCTTGGATTAGATGTTAATACCACAAAGAGATTAGAATTCCACGAAATTACTCGTGACTCTATTGGAGAAGCGATGAGCAATCCAAGAACCATCGATCAAAACCTTGTCTCATCTCAAGAAACAAGAAGAATTATTGATCGTATTATCGGTTTTAAATTATCCACTCTTCTTTTTAAGAAGATTCATTCACGTTCAGGTGGTAGAGTGCAATCCGCTACATTAAAAATGATCGCGGATCATGATGCGGAAATTGAAAAATTCGTTCCTGAAGAATATTGGACAATATCCACTAAAATCAATGCCTTTGGTAAAGATTTTAATGTGACATTGCTTTCTGATGATGGTAAAGAAGTCGACTTATCAAATGGTGAAAAAGCCCATGCGATTTTAGACCGTATTCCAGATAAATTAAGCATTTCTAATATTGAGAAAAAGATTAAAGTTAGTGATAGTAAGGAGCCATTCATTACTTCCACTTTACAACAAGAAGCTTTCTCTCGTTTAAAATTCAAAACAAAGAAAACTCAACTCGTTGCCCAACAATTATATGAAGGTATTGAAGTTGATGGTGAACACGTTGGTTTAATTACCTATATGCGTACTGATAGTACACGTTTATCACCAACATTTGTGCAACGCGCTACAGCGTATATTACCGATAGATTCGGTAAAGAATACTTAGGTCACACTAAAAAGATTAGACAAGTGAGTATGATGCAAGATGCTCACGAAGCTATTAGACCAACAAGTAATCACCGTACTCCAGAATCAGTGAGAAAGTTCTTAACTAATGATCAATATAACTTATACAAATTGATTTATAATCGCACACTTGCCTCACTCATGTCTCCAAAGAAAGATGAACAAATGACTGTTTATCTTACTGGCAATAAACTGACATTTAAATTAGATCTCACCCGTACCTTATTCCAAGGCTATGAAGCGGTCTATAAAGATGCAGAAAAAGAAGATAATCACTACGAATATTTCCCAGACTTCGCCAATGATGAAGTGTTTGATGTGGTGTTTAAAGAAACAGAACAAAAATTCACACAACCACCTGCTCATTATTCCGAAGCCAAGATTGTTAGATTAATGGAAGAAGTTGGTATTGGTCGTCCATCCACCTATGCTTCCACAATCGATACAATTAGAAAAAGAAAATATGTTACTGATGAAAATGGTATTTTAATTACCACAAAACAAGGTAACTTAACATCTGTTGTCTTGAACAAATATTTCCCAGAAATCGTTGATACCAAATATACAGCGTTAATGGAAAAGAAACTTGATAACATTGAAGATGGTAGCCAATCAAGAAGCAAGATTTTAAATGATTTCTATTATCCATTTATCGAATTATTCGATAAAGTTAGTAAAATAATGTACAAAGAAAGCTTCGTAGAAACTGGTGATAAATGCCCAGTTTGTGGTGCTCCTCTTGTCATCAAAGAAGGTAAGAATGGTCAATTCATTGGCTGCTCTAACTTCCCAGAATGTAAATACGTTCAAAAGCAAGAAAGTACGGCACCCGCACCAACACCAATTGGTGAAAAGTGTCCTGAATGTGGTGGTGAACTTCTCTTAAGAAATAAGGGTGGTAGTTCATTCATCACTTGCTCCAACTTCCCAAAATGTCGTTATACAAGAAAGGTTGCTTCCTCTAATACTTCTCCAACAGTGGAAGAAGAAAAGAAAGTCAAAGACTGCCCGGACTGTGATGGCTATTTGGTCAAGAAGAAAGGTAGATATGGTTATTTCCTAGGTTGTATCAATTATCCAAAGTGCAATCACATGGAAAAAATCATCAAGAAGAAACGGAACTAATCCGTTTTTTTCTTATCTTTGCTATACTAGTTTTATATGAATAAACCAGAATCAGAATTTTTAGCGCATATACAAAATGTGAGAAATTATTCACCTAAGACTGTGAATAGTTATCAAGAAGACATTGATAAATTTTGTGATTTCATATTTAAAGAAGGTGTCCTATTAGAGGATGTTGATGTCATCTGTATTCGTAATTTTTTAACCGAAGAACTAAATCACGGAATAAGCAAAAGAAGTTGCAAAAGAAGATTATCATCTTTAAGACACTTCTATAAGTATATGGTTAATGTAGGTTATATAAATGATAACCCATTCATTTTCGTGGACGCGCCTAAAGTGGAAACTAAATATCCACATGGCTTATATAAAGATCAAGTTGCTGAACTTCTTAAGAGGAATTCAGAAAGAACTGATGAATTAGCTTCTAGAGACCAGGCTATTCTCAATTTGCTATATTATTCAGGTATTCGTGCTGCTGAATTGGTGACTCTTGATTTGCAATCAGTTTCATTAAAAGAAAGAGTGGTACGTGTATTAGGAAAAGGAAACAAAGAAAGAATCATTCCTTTTACGTCTGAATGTCAAAAAGCATTAAAAAATTACATTGATCATGATAGAAAAGATCTTGTTCCTAAATATCTTGAGTGGGAGAAAAAACAAAGAACCAAAGGTAAAGAAGTGCCTTTATTTGCGCCTTTATTCTTTAACGCTAACGGAGGAGCATTAACCACTAGAGGACTTGAATACATCCTTGATTCAATAGAAGAGAAAATTGGGCTATATGTAGGTTTACACCCACACATACTTAGACATAGTTTCGCTACACACTTATTAGAGAACGGCGCAGACCTTCGTGTTATCCAAGAGTTACTTGGACATGAAAGCATTAACGCCACTCAAGTCTATACTCACGTCACTGAAGAAGCGATGAAAGAAACTTATATGGCTGCACACCCAAGAGCTAAAAAGAAATAATATTTATATTTTTCTTGCGCGCTCAATAGGGTTTTGTTAATATATTAAACGCTGTGGTTACAGCAAATACACACATTGTGGATTGAACCGCCAATGTGCTTGTTATTAAACAAGTGGTCGGGTTCTTCGAAGCAATGGAGGTACAAACAAAAGGAGGCCTAAAAATGGCAGAAGAAAAGAAAGAAGTTCTCGAAGAAGCTCAAGTTGAAGCTGCTCCAGAACAAGCTGCTACAATGGAAGCAGTTATGCATGATCCTGATGCACCAGTTATCACAATGAGAAAATTACTCGAAGCTGGCGCTCACTTTGGTCATCAAACCCGTAGATGGAACCCAAAGATGAAAAAGTACATCTATGGTGCAAGAAATGGTGTTTACATCATTGACTTACAACAAACAGTCGACGCAATTACAGTTGCCTACGCCAAAATGAAAGAAATCGTTGATAACGGTGGCAAAGTCTTATTCGTCGGTACAAAGAAACAATGCCAAGAAGCTGTCCAACAAGAAGCTTTACGTTCCGGCAGTTTCTACATCACCAACCGTTGGTTAGGTGGTACATTAACAAACTTCAAGACCATCCAATCCAGAATTAGATACTTGAAAGAACTCGAAAGAAGAGAAGAAGAAGGCGAACTCGATTTATTAAGCAAAGTTGAAGCCGCTCAACTCCGTAGAGAAAAAGAAAAATTATCCAAGAACTTAGATGGTATTAAGGAAATGAGAAAAATTCCTAATGCCATGTTCGTTATTGACCCACGCATTGAACACAACGCTGTTGCAGAAGCTAGAAAATTAGGCATCCCAGTGTTCGCTATTGTTGACACAAACAGTGATCCAGATGTCGTTGACTATGTCATTCCTGCAAACGATGATGCCGTTCGTTCATTCAGCTTAATCTTAGCTGTCATCGCTGACGCTATCGTTGAAAGCAAGAATGGTGTCCCAGTTGTGGCCTATACAAAAGATGAAGGTGAAGCCGTGACCATGAAAGAAGTCATTCGCCAAACCGAAAAAGAAAACGCTGAAAAATTAGCGAAGATCAGAGCTGAAAGACAAGCACGTCAAGAAGCTTATGAAAAAGAACAAGCTGAAAGAGAAGCTCGTCGTAATGCTGAAAAAGCCAAAAGAGCCGCTAAACCAAAAGCTCCAAAAGCCGAAGGTGAAGAAGCTCCAGCCGCTGAAGCTAAAGAAGAAGCTCCAAAAGCCGAAGGAGAAAACAAATAATGGCCTTAATTGATTTAATCAAACAATTACGTGATAGAACCGGTGCTGGTCTTATGGACTGCAAAGCCGCTTTATTAAACAACGGTGAAGATTTAGACAAAGCCACAGACTGGTTGAGAGAGAAAGGCTTAGCCAAAGCCGCCAAGAAAGCTGACCGTATCGCTGCCGAAGGTTTAGCCTTAACAAAGACATGCGAAAAATGCGGTAGAACAGTTGTTTTAGAAGTCAACTGTGAAACAGACTTCGTTGCTAAGGGCGATGCTTTCCGTGAATTAGTGGAAAAATCCGCTGATGTCATTTTAGAAAAACAACCAAAAGACGTTGAAGAAGCCAAAGCTTTAACAACAGACTTATTCACCGATGCCACAGTTAAAATGGGTGAAAAATTCGACTTACGTAGATTTGCCTTAATCGACAAAGCCGAAGGTCAATTCGTTTACACATACATCCACATGGGTGGTAAAATCGCTGTCATCGTTGTCTTAGATAAAGAAAATCCTGAATTAGGTAAAGGTCTTGCTATGCACATCGCTGCTAACAACCCAGCCTATTTAGATACCAACGCAATCGGTAGCGATGCTATCGAACACGAAACCAAGATTCAACTTGAAGCTGCTAAACAAGATCCAAAACTTGCTGGCAAACCAGAAGAAATGCTCAAGAAAATCATTGGTGGCAAAGTTAACAAATACTTCGCTGAAATGGTTCTTGTTGAACAACCATACTTACTCGATACCGAATCCGGTAAGAAAGTTGGCCAAGTCCTTCAAGAAAATAAAACAAACATTCTCAAATATGTTCGTTACCAAGTTGGTGAAGGTATTGAAAAACGTAAAGATGATTTCGCTAGCGAAGTCATGAGCCAAATGAAGTAATTATTAAAACTTAAAAGAAGCACCTTTGGTGTTTCTTTTTTTAGGAGGAAAATCCCATGGCATATAAAAGAGTTTTGCTCAAATTATCAGGTGAAGCATTAAAGGAAAATAGTGACGCTATTCTTTCCGCTGAAGCCTTAGACAACATGGCTAAAATGGTCAAACAAATCCATGATAGTGGAATTCAAGTTTGTATCGTTATCGGTGCTGGTAACATTTGGCGTGGTAAAATCGCTAAAGATGCTGGCATGGATCAATACGAAGCTGACTTCATGGGCATGATTGGTACAGTCATTAACGCTGTTGCCTTAGCGGCCAAATTAAAAGTCTTAGGTGTTGAATCACTTGTTACAACTGCAATTGGTCCAGTCCCAGAAGTTAATGTCCCTTATTCTCCAGAAATTGCGGATAAAGCAATGAATGAAGGTAAGGTTGTCTTCCTTTCTGGTGGCACAGGTAAACCATATTGCACAACTGATACCGCTGCCGCCTTAAGAGCGGTGCAACTTAATGTCGATGCAATCTTAATGGGTAAAAACGGCGTTGAGGGTGTCTATGATAAAGATCCAAGACAAAATGCTGATGCAAAATTCTTCCCAGTCATCACTTATGAAGAAATGTTAAAACTTAATCTTCAAATTATGGATACTTCTGCGATAGAATTAATAAAGGAAAAAGATATTCAAATTCGTGTCTTCAGAATGTCCGCTGATAATTTTATCGCTGCGGCACAAGGCAAGACCGTTGGTAGTATCTGCAAAAAAGGAGAATAATCATATGGATGAACTCGTATTAGATATGCAAGATAAGATGAATAAATCCGTCGAATCTTTAAGACAATCATTAACCTCTTTAAGAACAGGAAAAGCCACACCAAGCATGTTAAATGGTATCGAAGTCGATTATTATGGCACAATGACACCAATTAACCAAATGAGCTCAGTTTCTGTTCCAGAACCAAGACAATTACTTATTAAGCCTTACGACAAAAACGACGCTAAATCCATTATCGCTGCTATTAATAAGAGCGATTTAGGAATTAACCCAATTAATGAAGGCACACAAATCAGATTAACAATTCCTCCATTAACTGAAGAAAGAAGAAGAGAAGTCGTTAAACAAGCTAAGAAATATGGTGAAGAATTCAAAGTTGCCATTCGTAATATTCGTCGTGACTACATCGAACTTGCTAAAGACGATGAAGCTTATACCGAAGATTACCAAAAGAAAATGTTAGAAGACCTTGAAAAAGTAACTTCTGATTCCATTAAATTAGTGGACCAAGTGGTCGCTGATAAAGAAAAAGAATTAATGTCTCTCTAGTCTTTATTAAAAAATATTAATAAAATAGCGGTTATTTATTACAAATACCGCTTTTTATGTATATAATAATTTCATTAGGTGATTTTATGGGTAAACATAGACCAATATTTCAACCAAACGAATTAAGTAACGATACAGCAGCATCAATGAAAACGAGAATTATCGCTGGCCTCACAGCGATTGCTATTATCTTGCCTTTCGTGATGTTTGGCGATTGGCCATTTTTTGGCTTCATGATTTTAGTGTTAGTTTTCGCTATTATCGAAATCATTAGATGTGCGAAAACAAAATATTCTAAAGTCTTGTATATTGTTGCTTTCCTATTAGCGTTCCTTATTTTGTTCTGGAACTTCTTCCAAGACATGCCACACATGTTTAAAAATACAGATCGATGGTCAGGTATCTATGATAGTTATAATCGTATATCGGTAAGTATTACCATCATGTTTATTGGTATCTGTTTATCTTCTTTAACTATGTTAGTGGATAAAAATTTCACGATTATGGATGCTTGTTTCATCTTTACCACAGTTGTGCTTATCGCTCTTGGCTTAGAAAGCATTCTTTTTATTCGTTATTTCCCTGTCTATGAATATCATCAATCTCTTAAATTAGCTGGTGAAACAGTCCCATATATCAATGCTTATGATAACTGTGAATCATTCTTATTCCTCTTATACATGGCATTAGGTGCTTGCTTAAATGATGCTTTTGCATATTTCGTAGGTGTCTTCTTTGGTAAACACAAAATGAATCCAAGAGTCTCTCCTAAGAAAACTTGGGAAGGTTTCTTTGGTGGCGTGATCTTAACAAGTGCCTTTATCAGTGGCTTTGCCTTCATCATGAGCGCAGTTGGTCATCCAGTATTAAATGGCTTATTAGATATCAAACATTGGTATCATATCGTTATTCTTTCAACATTAATTCCATTAGTGTCTGTCCTTGGTGATTTAGTCTTCTCATCTATTAAGAGACATTATCAAATCAAAGACTTCTCTAATTTAATTCCAGGTCATGGTGGTATCCTTGATCGTTTAGATTCAATTATTTTCGCGGCGATTACTGTCGCTATTTATACATCAATCTTCTGTGATGTACCGGGAGGCTTTATTCTCCCATGATGACCATTTGCCTCTTAGGGGCATCTGGTTCAATCGGTACTCAAACAATTGATGTGATGCTCAAAAATCCTCAAGATTTCAATCTCCTCGCTTTTTCTGTTGGTCATCAAACTAGAAAAATTAGAGGAATTTTAAATCACTTCCCAAACGTTAAACACATCTGTATCCAAGATAAAAAGAAACTTTCTTATTTTAAAAAAGCCTATCCAGATATCACTTTCTATGATGGTGATGAAGGATTAAATCAATTAATCGTTAATAGCAATGCTCAAATGGTTGTTAACGCTTTAGTGGGTTTTGTTGGTTTAAAACCAACGATTACAGCCTTGGAAAATAATAAGATTGTAGCCTTATCAAACAAAGAATCGTTAGTAGTGGGTGGCGAATACATCAATAAACTATTAGCGAAAGGTAAAGGTAAAATCGTTCCTATCGATAGTGAACACGTCGCTATCGCTAAATGTTTAATGGTGGATGATAAAGATATCGATAAAGTGATTATTACCGCTTCTGGTGGCGCTTTTAGAAATCTTACTAGAGATCAATTAGTTAATGTCACTCCAGAACAAGCTCTTAACCATCCAAACTGGAAGATGGGCAAAAAGATTACCATCGATAGCGCAACTATGGTCAATAAATGTTTTGAAATCATTGAAGCGCATTATCTATTTGACTTACCTGTCGAAAAAATTTCGACAATTTTGAATTTAAACTCCTACGTTCACTCGCTTGTGCGTTATAATGATGGCACTTATCGCATGGAAGTGGGTAAACCTGATATGCGTAAACCAATTAAGTTTGCATTATATGAAGGCTTAATTGACTATCAAACAGTCGTCAGTGATGACCTTGATAGCATTAAAAATACGACATTTGCCCCATTTGATGAAAAGCGTTATCCAGTTGTCGCTTTAGCAAGAAAAGTCATCAAAGAAAAAGGCACATTAGGCGCAGTATTTAACGCCGCTAACGAAGAAGCAGTTTATGCCTTCTTAGATCACAAAATCCCATTCCTTGCTATTGAAGAAATCATTAACAAGTGTGTTAATGAACACACTAATATTGCTCATCCGGATTATGAAACGATGCGCAAAGTTGATTTATTAACCAGACAAAAAGTCAAACAAATCGTGGAAGGAGGAAATAGATAATGCAAGTATTAAGTACAATTCTCTATATCTTGTTATTTCTTGTTTTCCTTTCAGTTTTAATCATTATTCACGAATTAGGTCATTTAGCAATGGCTAAAGCCTTTAATGTCTATTGTTTAGAATATTCCATTGGTATGGGTCCACTCATCTTCAAAAAGAAGAGAAAAAACGGTGAAACACAATTCTCATTAAGAGCTATCCCATTCGGTGGATATGTCTCAATGTATGGGGAAGGTGTGGAATTACCTGATGGTGTAGAAATACCTGAATCACGTTCTTTAAACGGCATTAAGTGGTGGAAGCGCGCGATTATCTTACTCGCTGGTGTTACCATGAACGCTTTACTTGCTTTAGTGTTCTTCTTTGCTAGTAACTGCTTCCCACAAGAATCTTTATATCGTGACGCTGTTAATGTTTCTTCTTATTCACTTGCTTATGAAGCAGGTATGAGAGATGGCGATATCTTTAAATTAGGTGACGCTCTTGTTTATCATGATGATGTTTCTAATGTTGATAAAGCATTTTATCTTTTAGATAATCAAACAACATTAGACGAAGACCCAGATACTTATTATGCGACATGTTTAAATTTCGCTGGTGTCACTAACTTCAAACAACGTGAATTCGCTGATGTGATGTTCATCTACGAACTTAAAGATGACGGCGTTCCTAACTTTGATCAATTCGTTGACCCAAGCACATATACAACCGCTCATGTCAATTTCTCAATCTTACAAAAGGGTATTAAAGAAGAAATAGTGGACCACGTGGTCACTGTTTCTATCAAAACAAAAGATAAAGCTATCGAACCATTTGGCTTACAAATCTATTATGAAAAGCACATGAATAGCTTTGGTACAATCGTTAAGAATACCTTCATTGATTTCGGTAATAGTTCCACTGAATTAGTTAAAGGTATTGGTAATTTATTATTCAAACCACAATCATGGAAAGATGTCGGTGGTATCATCGCTGTTGGTTTTGAAACCACAAGTGTTTTACAAAACTTTGGCTTTGGACGTTTCTTATATGTCTGGGGCTTTATCTCTGTTAACTTAGCAATATTTAATTTACTACCATTCCCAGGTTTAGATGGTTGGCAACTCCTAGTGCTCATCATTGAAACCACAACAAGAAAGAAGATTCCAGAAAAAGTCAAGAATATCGTCTCATTAATCGGTGTGGGCTTATTGCTCCTCTTAATGGGTGTAATCGTTGTCAAAGACCTCTTATTCTATGTCTTTAAGGTGTAAATTATGACCGATAAGATGATATCTTTCTTAAACCATATCCATATTGAGAATATCGATGCTTTTGATATTGATTTTGAAATGGTTGGTCGTAACCGTTTTAAAAGAGAACAAATCGATATGGTGATTGTTAAACAAACACCTTGGAAATATCAACTTCTTAGAGAGTTCCAAGATGGTTTAAACACATTAACTTATCCATATTTATTAAGATTCTCATATGTTGTTAGACCAATCGCTGAAGATGTCATATCTTTATTCGATGAATGGTATCAAACACTATACCGTATCCCACATAATTTACTTTTAGAAGGACAAAATGAATCCATTATTAAAGTGACTTACGCTAATGAAGCGGAAAAAGAACAATACAAAAGTAGCATTAATGACTTTAGAGATTTTTTAGATTTCTTAAATTACGAATTCTCAATCATTGAAGAAGTAGCGCCTCAAGAAGAAACAATCAATGTCTCCAAAAGTGAAATGCGTAAGATTGTACAAAAAGCCACTAAAGAAGCAGTAGAGACAGTGGAAGAAGAAAGCTCAACTCGTCAAATCAATGACCGTAGTGAAGTTGAAGAAATGATCGCCCAAGAAAAAGCGCAATTAAATGAAGAAACTGAAGATCAATTATTAAAACTCGCTCGTCAAAACGCTAGAGAAATGGCGAGAGATAGAGAAAGAGCAAGATTAAATAGACGTGGTAACTATGAGCCTCTTGAAGGTATTGATGATATCGTTAGAACAAGCGACCATGTCGACTTTTCCGCTAAAACATTCTCCGTTGAAATCAATGAATACGGCGATAAAAAGAAACTTAACATTGGCTTATTTGATGATAAAGGTGGCGCGATTTACGCTAACATGTATCAAAATGCCTCTTTAAGCGATGAAACAATTGAAGAGATTAAAAAGTGGGGCACTAATGTCCGTGTACGTGGTGCTGCTTACTATGATGAATACAATAAATCAATGGCGGTTAAAGCCCATTATGTCGACTTATTACCACCAGACGAAATAGAAAAAGAAAAGTGTGAAGGCAAACGTGTTGAATTGCACCTTCACTCTAATATGTCCACGATGGATGGCATCAGTCACATGATTGACTATGCTAAATATGCTAAAGCATTAGGTCATACCGCAATGGCGATTACTGACCATGCTGTTGTTCAAGGCTATCCAGATGCTCAAGAAGCTGGCAAGAAAACTGGCATTAAGATGCTTTATGGTGTGGAATTCTATATGGTTGATGATGAACTTAAATACATCAAAAACCCATCACCTGTCGAATTAAATAAGTCTAAATACGTTGTTCTCGACTTAGAAACAACCGGCTTAAATTGCTACTATGACCGTATTATCGAATTCGGTGCGGTTAAGGTTGAACACGGCATTGTGACTGAATCTATGGATATCTTAATTAATCCTGAAAGACCATTACCAAAACGTATCGTCGAAATCACTAATATCACTGATAAGATGCTTGAAGGTCAGCCAAAGATTACAGAAGCCTTACCTAAGATTCTTAATTTTATTGGGGACGCAATTCTAGTTACGCATAACGCATCATTCGACTTTTCATTCTTACAGCATGCCTTAATGAGATGCAATATGCCAATAATGAATAATGCGGTAATTGACACCCTTCCTTTATCACGTTATTTATTCCCAGAATCTAGAAGCCATACTTTAGGTAGTTTATGCCGTAATATGGATGTCGTTTATGATGAAGATAGCGCCCATAGAGCGGACTACGATGCTAAGGTCTTAAACGATGTGTGGCAACCAATGCTTGTTCTTTTAACCAAGAAGAACCATCATTTAACACATGCTGAATTAGCGAAATTAGAAACGCCTAAATCATTACTTAAACACATTAGACCAACGCATGTTATTGCTTTAGCAAAAAACAAAGAAGGTCTCAAATCACTCTATAAATTAGTGTCTTATTCTCATATTGATTATCTCGCGGAAGTACCAAAGATTCCTCGTCATGAAATTGAGAAATTAAGAGAGAACCTAATTATTGGTTCTGCTTGCTTTAATGGTGAAGTATTTAGAAACGCTCAATATTATGGTGATGATGTCTTAAAAGACACAATCGCCTGGTATGACTATATTGAAATACAACCATTAGAAAACTATTCATTCCTCATTAACATGGGTGATATGAGTGAAGAAGAACTCGTAACACATATCAAAGATATCGTTAGATGCGCTGATGAAGTGGGTAAACCAGTATGCGCAACTGGTGATGTTCACTATGTGACCAAAAAGCATAAAGTCTTTAGAGATGTCTATATTTCCGCTAAAGGTATCGGTGGTGTTAATCACCCACTTAATCCATATAAGCGTAGTCGTATGACGCCTTTTGAAAACCCAGATCAACATTATCGTTCCACAGACGAAATGCTTGAATGCATGAAATTCTTAGGCGAAGAAAAAGCTTATGAAGTGACTGTTAATAATACAAACGCTATCGCGGACATGATTGAACCAATTATGCCTGTTCCTAACGATCACTTATATACCCCAACCATTGAAAACTGTGAAGAGAATTTAAAGAACATGTGCTTTAATAAAGCCCACGAATTATATGGCGATCCTCTTCCAGAATATATCCAAAATCGTTTAGATAAAGAACTAAATGGTATTATTTCCAATGGTTATTCTGTTATTTATTACATCGCTCATTTATTAATTAAAAAGGCTAATGAAGATGGCTATATCGTCGGTAGTCGTGGATCTGTTGGTTCATCTTTTGTCGCTACGATGTCTAACATTACCGAAGTTAATCCATTACCACCGCATTATCGCTGTCCAAAATGTAAACATTTAGAATGGACTAAAGAAACGATGCCACAATATCGTTCTGGTTATGATTTACCAGATAAAGTATGCCCAGAATGTGGTACTCCTATGGTCCATGATGGTCAAGATATTCCATTTGAAACATTCTTAGGATTTAACGCTGATAAGACACCTGATATTGACTTAAACTTCCCAGGTGATTATCAAGCCAAAGCCCATGACTACACTAAAGTATTATTAGGTGAAAATAACGTCTTTAGAGCGGGCACTATTGAAACGGTTGCAGATAAGACTGCTTTCGGTTTTGCGCGTGGCTACATTGAAAGAAAAGGCTTAGACCTTGAAACATATCCAAAAGTTAAAATCGCTTATTTAGCGTCAGGCTGCATTGATGTTAAACGTACCACAGGTCAACACCCAGGTGGCATCGTTGTTGTTCCTACTGACCATGAAGTCTATGATTTTACACCAGTTCAATATCCTGCTGATGATATCGATAGTAACTGGAAAACAACACACTTCGATTTCCATTCTATTCACGATACAATTCTTAAACTTGACCTTCTAGGTCACGTTGACCCAATGGCCTTAAAGATGATGTCTGACTTAACAGGCGTGAAGATTCAAGACATTCCAATGAATGATAAAAAAGTACTTTCATTGTTCTCTAGCGCTGAAGCATTAGGCATGAGCCATGACTATACAAACGCTAAAACAGGTGCTTTATTACTTCCAGAATTCGGTACTGAATTCGTTAGAGGTGTTTTGGAAGAAACAAATCCAAAAACATTCTCTGATTTGGTTATTATTTCTGGTCTAACCCATGGTACGGGTGTCTGGCAAGGTAACTCTGATGAACTCGTTAAAGCGGGCACAGCGACATTACAAGAAGTTATTGGATGTCGTGATGATATTATGGTTTATCTCATTGGTAAAGGTATTCCTAACAATATTGCTTTCGCTATTATGGAAGACGTCCGTAAAGGTCGTGGCTTAAAAGAGCAATATGAAGAAATCATGAAGGCTAATAATGTTCCTGAATGGTATATCGAATCTTGTAAAAAGATTAAATACATGTTCCCTAAAGGTCACGCTGTTGCTTACGTTACCATGGCCGTTAGAGTGGGCTACTTTAAGATTTATTATCCACTAGAATTCTATGCCACATTCTTCTCTGTTAGAAGTAAACAGTACGATATTAAGACCATGATTAAAGGTAAAGACGCAATTATTAGTAAGATTGAAGAATTACGTACTCAACAACGTGTTTCTAATGTCAAACTTTCACCAAAAGAAGCAGAGCAATTAAAGACATTAATTAACGCTCTTGAAATGGTCCAAAGAGGATACTCTTTCTCTAATATTGACTTATATAGAAGTGATGCTTCTAATTTCGTTGTGGATTATGAAACTAAGTCACTTATCCCTCCGTTTATTACCATTGATGGTTTAGGTGAAAACAACGCCATCACAGTCGTGGAAGAAAGAAAGAAAGGCGAATTCTTCTCTAAAGAAGACTTATTAAGAAGAACTAAATTAACATCCACCAATGTCCAAGATCTCGCAGATATGGGTGTCTTAGACGGTTTAAACGAAAGCGACCAACTTTCATTGTTTGATTTCTAAAGTCGGGAAGTAGCACAGCTTGGTAGTGCGCTCGCTTCGGGAGCGAGAGGTCGTGGGTTCGAATCCCATCTTTCCGACCATAATGAAGAAACAGCGAAAATGCCTAGGCAAATTCGCTTTTTTTCTTATTTTATTAGGTTTTTCAACGGCCCCTTTACTTTTCGACTTTAATATATCGAATTTGTTCAATTTGTGGGACTTCTGCTGCCCTTCTTACCATATTTTCATATATTTGGTCTCTTAAATCTTTAATCGCATCCGCTCGATTAAGAGATGGGTTTGGATAGAATGGACCATCGATGATTGAAACGAGTTTTGG